>NZ_BAAHXI010000011.1:0-70541 GCF_054656955.1 Deferrisoma palaeochoriense | reverse complement strand
TTTTCGTTGGTCTTAGTAGCCCCCAGAGCGGTTCCCGCGTTTCGCTCCTTTCGTTTCCTCCTGGCGAGCCCACCGCGACCCCAACCGAAAGCGGGACACTCGTGTCCCACCCCTCTCCGTACGCCCCGAAAGCGGGACATTTATGTCCCGGATGCGCGCACGCCTGGGACACGGCGTGTCCCGATGTAGAACGGGAATTGATTCGCATCTCGTAGCCGATCGCTTGATTCACGCAAAGCCACGATGGGGCGCCTTCCGAAGCAGGCGGCATGGAAATTGAAACACCGTATCGCCCAGGTTGGCCGGCCCCTCACCACGAAAGGAGGAGTACGCATGCGCAGATCGATCACGGCTCTCGGCACCCTTTTGGCCCTTTTCCTGTGGGCCGCGCCGGGCGGGGCGGTTCTCATCGACCCCTACGACAACATCATCGCGCCCGACGGCTACTACGGTCTCGTGTACCTGAACTACTACCACGCGGACGAACTGGCCGGACCGGACGGGGACAAAGCGGCCGACATCGACCTGACGGCCACCGTGGCGGTGGTACGGCCCCTCGCCTACTTCCACGTGGGGCCGGTGGCGGCCGCGTTCCAGGTCATCGTGCCCTTCGGAAAGGTGGAGGAGAGCGACCTGCTGGATGAGGATTCTTCGGGGCTCGGGGACATCATCTTCGGACCGGGGATCTTCCTCTATACCAACGAGACCACCAACACCTACGTCTCGTACTGGTTCTATGCGTTCGCGCCAACGGGGGAGTGGGACAAGGACCAGACGATCAATCTGGGCCAGAACCACTGGTACTTCGAGCACCAGCTCGCGTTCAACCAGCTTCTGGGGAAGTGGGTGTTCGACATGAACCTGAACTACTACCACCACACCGAGGAACCGGACAACGACTGGAAGGCCCCGCCGCGGTTCGAGCTCGAGCTCAGTCTGGCCTACCAGTTGACGGACAAGCTCGTGCTCGGGGTGAACGGTGGCGGGTACTGGGACCTGGACAACGGCGAAGCGGACGGCACCGAGGTGGACGACACCAAGGCCAAGCGCGTCCAGTTCGGCCCGACCCTCGGGTACCAGGTCACCGAGCGTTTCGGCGCGAACCTGCGCTGGACCCACGACCTCTCGGCGGCCAACGACACCAAGGGCGATGATGTTTGGCTGCGGTTTTCCTACGCGTTCTGAGGGCCGTGTCACGGCGAGAAAGGAGAAGGGGACATGAGCGTACGACGAACATGGGTGGCGCTGGCGGCGGCCGCGTGCATCTGCGCCGGGGCGGGGCCGGCGGGCGCGTTCTCCCGGGACTCCCTGGTCTGGGAAAAGTGCACGGAGTGTCACGAACCGCGGGGCGGCACGATCCCGCGGGTGGAGGAGATCCGAACCACCCCCGAGGAGTGGGCGGTGATCGTGGACCGGATGCACCGCCTCCACGGGATGGACCTGTCGGCCGGGCAGATGGACCGGCTCCTCAAGGAGCTCTGTGACACCCAGATCCTGCGGCCCGCGGAAGAGGCCCAGGTCGCGTATCTCAGGCTGTTCAACAACACGCAGCACCAGGAGGCGCCCAACGGTAAGGAAGAGGAACGGCTCTTCGCGACCTGCGTGCGGTGCCACAGCTTCGGGAAGATTGCCTCCTATCGGATGACCAAGGAGAGTTGGGCGAAGCTCCGCGATTTCCACCTCTATGTGGATCCCGCCATCATGTTCCAGATGCGCGAGATGCACTGGATCCAGGAGGCCGACGCCGTGCTGGCCTATCTGGCGGAGCGGTTTCCGTACGGCGAGGCGTGGAAGGCGCCCAAGGCGGACCTCTCGGGGGAGTGGGTCGTCCTGGGCTACGAGCCGGGCAAGGGCCCCTACCGCGGCACGGCCCGATGGGAGAGCAAGGGCGGGGGCGACGCTGCGGTCTCGGGGACGCTCTGGTACTCAGACGGCACGTCCGAGGCGTTCCGGGGCACGGGAACCCTGTACGGCGGGTACGCGCTGCGTACCCAGACGCGCCACAACGGGTTTGAAACCCGGGGGGCCTTCACTCTCGACGGGGACCGGATCCAAGGGGAGCATCACTACCCCGCCCCGGATTTCCGGACCTCCACGAGCACCTGGTACCGAAACGACGGCAAGGCCCGGGTGCTCCGGGTGACGCCGGGGTACCTGCTCCCGGACGAGGAAACCCGGGTGGTGCTCGAAGGGATGAATCTGC
Organism: Deferrisoma palaeochoriense; assembly: GCF_054656955.1. Lineage (NCBI taxonomy): Bacteria > Pseudomonadati > Thermodesulfobacteriota > Deferrisomatia > Deferrisomatales > Deferrisomataceae > Deferrisoma > Deferrisoma palaeochoriense. The sequence goes on along the minus strand of NZ_BAAHXI010000011.1, from coordinate 68,338 downwards.
CCGAGGTGACGGCCCGCGACGTGATGTTCGGACCGGACGTCGAGGTGCTTGCGGCGCGGCGCCTGGATCCGGGGGCCATTGAGGCCGTGGTGGTAAGCCACCGGACGACCCTGGGGTCGGCCGAGGTGAAGGTGAAAGGGCTCGACGGAGGCTCGGTGACGCTGGCGCCCCGGGTGGACTACATCGCGGTCACCCCGGCGGTGGGGCGGGCCCGGTTGGACGGCGGGCCGTATTACCCGCCCGAAGGCGTCCAGTTCGAGGCCGTCGCCTACTCGAACGGTCGCAACGTGTGGGACGCCTCCGACGATGTGGCCCTTGGGCCGGTGCCGGCCCGCTTTCGCCTCGAGGAGGAAGTGACGCGGCCCGGCGACGACGACCTGGCGTGGGTGGGCGCCATCGAACCGGACGGCACCTATCTGCCCACCGGGGATTACCGGCCGATCCCAGCCCGCGAGTACTCCGGCGAGGGCTCGGGCTGGGTGAAGGTGGTGGCCGAGTACGCCCGGGGCGGCCGGGAGTACCGGGCCGAGGCCCGGCTCGCGGTGACCGTTCCCGATTTCGTCCGGAGGATCAAGTGAACCACGCCTACGTCTGGTCCGATCACCGGCTGTTCCCCAGTGAGGGGGGGCTCGTTCTGTTCGGGGTCGAGGACGTGAGCCTTTTCCACCTGGAACAGGAGGTCGCCGGGGTTCTGGCTCGGTGGCGGCCCGTGGAACCCCTGGTGCCCGAGCAGGTTCCGGAACCGGATCGGCCGGTGATCGAGGCGTTCCGGCAGGCGCGGCTCCTGGTGCCCGTGCGACCCCGGACCCGGACGCCGCGGCCTCGGCCGGAGCCCTTTCTTTCCACCTTGGTCCTCGAGGTGGCCCAGGACTGCAACCTCGCCTGCCGGTACTGCTACGCCGAAGGGGGAACCTACCGCGGTTCGCCGCGGCTCCTCCGGCCCGAACTCGCCCGGCGGGCCGCCCGGTATCTGGTGGAGGAGTCCGGGCCCCACCAGGAGGTGACCCTCGTGCTCTTCGGAGGGGAGCCCCTGATGAACTTTCCGGCGGTGAGGACTGCGGTGGAGGAGGCGGAACAAGCCGGACGGGCGGCCGGAAAGACCGTCCGGTTCAGCCTCACCACCAACGCCACCCTCGTCACGGACGAGGTCGCCGAGTTCCTCGGCGCCCACCGGGCCAGCGTGTCTGTGAGCCTCGACGGCCCCCCGGACCTCCACGACGCCAACCGGCCCACCCGGGCGGGAGCCGGGTCGTACGCCGCGGCCCGGCGCGGCCTGGAGCGCCTCCTGCGCTCTGCCCGGGCGCCCGTGGCGGCCCGGGTGACCCTGCCGCCCTCCCAGTGGGGGCGGGTCGGGGAGGTGTTCGACCACCTGATCGGGCTCGGCGTCCACGAGGTGGGGATCGCCCCGGCCAGTCCGGTGACCCGGGCGTTCCTGCCCACGGAGGAACAGGAGGACCGGCTGCTCCAGGAGTTCGGCGTGCTGGCGGACCGGTTCCTCGGGAAGCTCGACCGGGGCGAGGTGCTCCCGTTCTCGAACCTCCTGGATCTCCTCGCCCGCCTCCATGTGGGTGCTTCCCGCTCCGTGCCGTGCGGGGCCGGCCTGGGCTACCTGGCCCTCGACACCGAGGGGCGGTTCTATCTGTGCCACCGGCTGGTGGGCGAGGAACCGTTCCGGGTGGGAGACCTGGGCTCCGGCCCCCAAACGGAGCGGGTTCGGGAGTGCCTGGAGGCCATGGCCGCCCCCAGGTCGGAGGCATGCTCGCGCTGCTGGGCCCGGGCCCTGTGCCGCGGGGGGTGCCACTACGAAAACCACCTCCGGGAGGCCGTTCTCGGCCTGCCGCCGGGAGGCACCTGCCGGTTCGTGCGCCGGTGGATCGAGCTCGGAATCGGGGTCTACGCGAGGTTGATCACGTCGGGCCGCGAGGATCTCCTCGGGCGCATCGGGATCCGGGCGCGCTGCTGAAACGCCTTGAAACGCCCACGCCGCCCCTGCGGGCGGCCAAGGAGACGAAAGGAGTGCGGGATGAAGGACAAAAAGTCGGTCTTGAAAGCGCTCAACGAAAAGGCCAAGGCCATCGAGGCACTGGCCGAGGGGGAGAAGGCCACGGCGCGGGCCCTCCAGGAGGGGCCCCCGGGCATGCCCGCCGGGTGCACCACGGTGTTCGACACCGGGTGGGAGACGAACCCGAGGCCCACCTACCCGATCGGTAACTGCCAATCGTCCGCTCGGGATTTCCACGGGTGCGCCGGCGACTGCTGGTGGCCCGCGCAGGTGCCCGACGGGCTCACGAACCATCCGGACTTCGACAAGCAGTGCCCCAACGTGGCCCGCGACTGGCGCAAGCTCCAGTACGATTGAGCCAAGCGTTGTGGTCTCGGAACGGTTTGTTTCATCTCGAAAAGGAGAGATGTCATGAGATGGGTAGCGGTCTCGGCCATGTTCGTCTTGGCGACCGGGGTGTGGGCGAACCCCGCTCCGGCGAAGGATTTCTTCTACTACCTCGGCTACGGTGTGATCCAGGTCATCGACGGCGACACCGATGAGATCGTGGCCGACATCCCGGCCGAGGGATGGCTGCGGGAATCTGCGCTTTCTCCGGACAAAACCTACCTTTATGTCACGGCCAAGCGCCGCCTGATCCACAAGGTGGACCTGAAGGCGAACAAGGTCGTCCAGACCTTGGACGTAAGCGGGGACGGGTGGGACCGGTTCATCTACGGGTTCGACGTGGCCCCCGATGGGAAGACGGCCTACGCGTCGATCCGCGCCCGGACCACGAAGGGGGGGGAGGTGGTCGTGGCTCCGCCCCAGCTCTCCCAGATCGACCTGGCCACGGGCAAGGTGCTCCGGACCCTGGAGTTGCCCTGGGACGCCGCCACCCTCACCACGGTGCGCGACGGCCGCATGGTGTACGTGATCGGGAAGGATCTCTACAAGATCGACGTCTCGGGGGACGAGATGAAGCTCGTGGAGACCTACCCGATGTACGAAAAGCAGATGAACTTCCTCCCGTTCTGGAACTACGCGTGGGAGAACGGGGGGGTGTTCATGGCCAACTACTACACCCCGGAACTCATGGGGCTCCTGGCGATCGACAAGAAGACCGGGGAGATCCGGGATACGCCGCTCAAGGGCATCCCCGTGTTCGCCTACTCGGTGATCTACTCCCCCGACAAGAAGAAGGCTTACGGGGTGATGGACGAACTCAACGTGATCGATCTCGAAACCAACACCTACGAGTCCATCACGGTGAACCACGAGGGCACCTGCTACGGGATCAACGTGTCGAGCGACGGCAGCAAAGTGTACATCGGAGCCGGCGGGTCCACGCTCACGGTGTACGACGCGAAAACCCTGCGGCCCCTCAAGGTGCTCCAGATGGCCTCCGACGGCATGGACATCCGGCGGGTGACCTTCTGAAGACCCAACCCGTGGGACCCCGTCCTTCTCCTCCGGGGCGGGGTCCCCCTCCGGGGTTTCACCCGGGGGGCGTTCGGCCCCGGAGAGAACCTGCCCAGCCCCGGACGCGGGGAAAGGAAGATTCTTTGGAGTACGCGTTGCGCGTGGACCGGCCCGAGGCCGTGCCAGAAGACCCCCAGATTTCGGACGACCCCGAATGGGCCGGCAGGCTGCCCGGGGGCCGGTGGGCCGCCCTCTATTTCGGCGCCGAGTTCTGCGAGCAGGCCCTGCCCGGGCCGCGCGAGGCCGAGGAACTCTACCGGGCCGCCTCAGCCCGGGGGCTCGAACCCGTGCTTCTCACCCCCGTGGTGACGGCCGGCGGCCTTCGGGCGGTGGAAGACCTGCTCCGAACCCTGGAGGCGCGGGGCCTTCGCCCCGCCGTGGTGTTCAACGACTGGGGGGTGTTTCGGCTGCTGCGGCGGCGGTTCCCGGAGCACCCCGCCCGGGCCGGCCGGCTGTTCAACCGGGGACTCCGGGATCCCCGGGCGTCCCCCGGCGCGAGCCGGGGCACCGGGAGCGCGAGGCTTCGGCGGTTCCTGGCCCGGGAGGGGGTGGGCGCCCTGGAGACCGACGTGGACCTCGGAGGGGAATATCTGGGCCAGGGGGGGGACGGCCTCGGCCGAGCCGTGCACCTGCCCTTCGCCTTCGTCACGAGCGGCCGGAACTGCCTCCTGAAGGGGGAGGCCCTCGGCCGGGGCGAACTGTCCCGGTGCCTGGGAGCCCCCTGCCCCCGGCCCTGCCGGGGGGGGCCGCGCAGGGTCGTTCGGGGGGACACCACCCAGGCCCTGTGGAGGGCCGGGAACACCGTGTTCCAACGGGTTTCCCCCGAGGGGGCCCGAGCCTACCTCGCCCGGGCCGACCGGGTCGTGATCCACCCGAGGCCGATGCCATGAAGATCCTCGCCCCCGTGCGCGACCCGGAAGAGGTGCCCTGGCTGTGCGAGGCGGGGGCCGACGAGTTCTACTGCGGCCTCACCCCGGCGTTTTGGGCCGGGCGGTACGGGGGGGACTGGGTCCACCGGCGGGATCCCCGGGCCGCCGGCCTCAGGGACGAGGCGGCCCTGGCCGAGGTCGTCCGCAGGGCCGGACACCGGCCGGTGTTCGTCACGCTGAACGCGCCCCACTACCCGGAGGAGGCGGTGGCCCCGTTGGTGGGGTTCGGCCGGCACCTCCTGGAGCACGTGGGCGTCGCCGGCCTCATCGTGGCCGAGATCGAGCTGCTCCTGGCCCTCGTGGGGGAAGGCCTCGGTTCCCGCGTGCACGTCTCCAGCCTGGCCACCTGCACGAACCCGGGTGCCGCTGCGTTCTACCGCGACCTGGGGGTGGCCCGGGTCGTGCTGCCCCGGCACCTGACCCTGGATGAGATCGGGGAGATCGCCGCGGCCGGGGTGGACCTGGAGGTGTTCGTCCTAAACGACGGGTGCGTGTTCGAGGAGGGCCTGTGCGCCACCACCCACCGCCTGGGGCCGTTCTGCCTGGCGGACGGGCCGGGGACCGAGGGGGTGGGGCCGGGCGCGTTGGAGGCGTACGAGTTCTGGAAGTGGACCCTCAACAACTGCGGGTGCCGGACGAACCGGGGATACCCCCTGGGACCTTGTGGCCTGTGCGCCCTCCCCCGGTTCCGGGCGATCGGGATCGGGAGCCTCAAGGTGGTGGGGCGCGAGGCCTCCCTTCCCCGAAAGCGCGCCTCGGTGGAACTGGCGGCGCTGGCCGTTCGCCTGGCCGACGCCGGCGCCGGGCCTACCGAGATCCGGGAGGCGGTGGTGGCCCGCCGCGGCGGGCGGAGCCTCTGCGACGGCGCCCACCTGTGCTACTACCCCCAGGTCTGGGCCCCGGCGGGGGCGGAGGCGGCGGCGTGTTGAGGGCTCTGGCCCCGTTTTGGGGACACCTTCGGGGAAAGGCCGGGTCCCTGGCCCTCCTGTTTCTCCTGGGCCTTTTGGGTTCCGGGATCTCGCTCTCCACCCCGCTGGTGGGAAAGGCCTTCGTGGACGCGGTGGCCGAGCGCCGGGACTTCTCGGTGGTGCCCTGGGTGGCGGCGGCCCTGGCCGGACTGGCCGTCCTGGACCTCGCCCTGGGGCTCGCCCTTCGCCTGGTGCACGCCCAGGTGTCGGCCCGGGTGCTGGTGGAGATCCGGCAGCGGCTGTTCGACCGGTGCCTCGACGGCCCCCTGGAGCACCTGGAGCGGTTCCGGCACGGGGACCTGATGTCCCGGTTCGGGGGCGATGTTCCCCAGATCCAGGCCCTCCTCGTGGACGGGCTCCTGGGCGGGGTCCGGAACCTCCTGTTCCTGGCCGTGGCGGCGGGAATCCTGGTGCGGCTCCAGCCGGCCCTGGCCGCGTGGAGTTTCGCCGGGGTGGCCGTGGCCCTCGGGGCCGCCGCGGCGTTCCGGGGGCCGGTGGAAGCCATGGCCCGGGGCATCCGGCAGGCCATGGCGGACCTGTCCCATTTCCTCTCCGAGCGCCTGTCGGGGCTTCGGGTGGTGCGGTTCCACGCCACCCAACCGGAGGAGCGGGCCGAGTTCGACCGGCTGAACCGGGTACTGGTGGGCCGGGTGTTGCGGTTCCAGGGGGTGGACGCGGCCGCCGCGGGGGTGCCGGGCCTGGTGCTCACGTGGAGCCTGGCGTGGATCTATCTGCTGGGGGGCCGGCTCCTGGAGGCCGGGGACATCGGCCTGGGGACGTTCGTGGCGTTCGTCCTTTACCAGGGCAGGCTGTACGGCCCGGCCCAGGGGCTCCTGGGGCTGGTGCGAACTCTCCAGGAGGCCCGGGTCAGCCTGAGCCGCGTGGCGGAGGTGCTGGACCGGGACGAAGGGCCCCGAGCCAGTGCCCGGAAGCCCGGGGAGGCCGAGATCCGGTTCGAGGACGTGTGGTTCTCGTACCCGGGCAAGGCGCCCGTGCTCCGGGGTCTCCATCTCCGGGTGGCGGCCGGGGAGAAGGTGGCCGTGTTTGGGGGATCCGGGGCCGGGAAATCCACCCTGGTGCAACTGGCCTTCGGGCTCCGGCGCCCGACGCGGGGTCGGGTGGAGGTGGGGGGGGTGAACCCCTGGGACCTTTCTTCGGAGGACCTCCGCCGGTTCCTCGGGTACGCCGGCGCCGAGCCGTTTCTCCTCCACGCGACCGTGGAGGAGAACCTGCGCTACGGGAACCCCGGCGTGTCCGACGAGGCCGTGCTGGCCGCCGCCCGGCTCGCCCTGGCCCACGAGTTCATCCTGTCTTTGCCCGAGGGCTACCGGACGGTGATCGGGGGCCGGGGCCTCGCCCTTTCCGACGGCCAGCGGCAGCGCATCGGGTTGGCGCGCCTGATCCTGCGGGCCCCCCGGGTGTTCGTGCTGGACGAGGCGTTTTGCGCCCTGGATCCGGCCACCGAGGCGCGAATCGTGGAAAACCTCTGGCGCTCGTTTCCCGACCGCGCCTTCCTGGTCATCGCCCACCGTTGGTCCGGGTCCCGGGCCTTCGACCGGCGGTTGGTCCTCCGGGACGGAACCCTCTGGCCCGCCGAGCTGGGCTGCCCGGCGGCCGGACGCGCTCCCTGACCCCTTCCGATCGAGGAGGTGATCCATGGCCCGCATTCTTCGCATCGATCTCACGAACCGGCGGTCTTCCTGGCAGGACCTGCCGGACGCGTACCGGGGCCTCGGGGGCCGGGGCCTCACCTCGGCCGTGGTGGCCGCCGAGGTACCGGCCGACGCAGACCCCCTGGGCCCCGAAAACCGGCTCGTGCTGGCGCCCGGTCTCCTGGCCGGGACGGCGGTGCCCAACAACGGCCGGCTCTCGGTGGGGGCCAAGAGCCCCCTCACGGGCACCATAAAGGAGTCCAACGCGGGCGGCGCGCTGGCCCAGAAACTGGCGCGCCTGGGGGTGGCCGCCGTGGTGCTCGAGGGCGCCGCGTCGTCCCCCACGGTGGTCGCGATCCGCGCCGGGGGGGTGGAGTTCGGGCCCGCCGGGGATCTCTGGGGCCGGGGGGCGTACGAGACGGCCGGGCGCCTTGGGGAGCGCTTCCCCGGGTGCGCCTTCGCCCTCGTGGGGCCCGCCGGGGAGAAGGGGTGCCGGGCCTCCGCCGTCTGCGTCACGACGCCGGACGGGTTCTTGCGCACGGCGGCCCGCGGGGGCCTCGGCGCGGTGTTGGGGACCAAGGGGGTGAAGGCCATAGTGGTGGACGACGCCGGGGGGCCCGGGGTCTCGCCGGCCGAGCCCGAGCGGTTCCGGGCGGCAGCAAAGGCCTTGGCCGAGGGCATCGCGGCCCACCCCATGGTGGGCGGACTCCAGGCCCTGGGAACCTCCATGCTCGTGGGGTTGATCAACGAACTCGGGGGGTTGCCCACCCGTAACTACTCGTCCGGCCGGTTCGAAGGCGCCGGCCGGATCGCGGGGGAAGCCCTGGCCGGGATCATGGGGCGCCGGCCGAACGCCAGCACCCGGCACCGGTGCATGGCCGGGTGCGTGATCCACTGCTCCCAGGTGTACACGGCCGAGGACGGCGAGGTCATCACCTCGGGGTTCGAGTACGAGACCCTGGGCATGGTGGGGAGCAACTGCGCCATCGACGACCCGGACGCCATCGCCCGCATCGACCGGGCCTGCGACGACCTGGGGCTCGACACCATGGAGATCGGGGCGGCGGCCGCGGTGGCCATGGAGGCCGGGGCCCTGGCGTGGGGGGACGGCGCGGCCCTGCTGGAGGCCCTGAGGTCCATCCCCGAGGACGGCCGGCTGGGCCTGCTCCTGGCCGCCGGCAGCGTGGCCACCGGCCGGGAACTCGGGGTCTCCCGGGTGCCCGCCGTAAAGGGGCAGGCCATGGCCGCCTACGACCCCCGGTGCCTCAAGGGGACCGGAGTCACCTACGCCACGAGCCCGATGGGGGCCGACCACACCGCGGGCAACGTGCTCCCGAGCCCGGCGAACCCGGACTACGATCCGTCGAAGCCGGAAGGCCAGTGGCAGGTGTCCGAGTTCGTGCAGTGCTATTTCGCGGCCGTGGACACCCTGGGCCTTTGCCTGTTCGCGTCGCTTCCCGTGGTGGAGAGCGAAGACCTCCAGGCCGCCCTGGCCGAGGCCGTGGTCGCCAGATGGGGCCGGGACCTCCCGGGGAGCTCCCTGATCGGGCTCGGCCGCCGGGTGTGCCTGACCGAGAAGGAGTTCAACCGTCGGGCCGGGTTCGGGCCGGAAGACGACCGCCTCCCCGGGTTTTTCGCCCGGGAACCGCTGCCGCCCCACGGGTACCTCTGGGACGTTGCCGACGACGACCTGGACCGGGTGTTTTCGGGGTGACCGGGATCCCATGAGTCCGGCGACGCGGGTGGGGGTGGTGGACACCGGCGTGAACCCTTGGCACTCCCATGTGCGGGGCCCCGTGGCCGGGTGCCGGATCTTCGCGGACGGGAGGGGCCGGGTCCGGGAGGACGGGGAGTTCTTCGACCCGGTGGGCCACGGCACGGCGGTGGCCGGGGTGCTCCGCCGGGAACTTCCCCTGGCAGAGATCTACGCCGTGCGGGTGTTCGGGGAAGGCCTGACCACCTACCCGTCGCTGGTGGCCCGGGGGATCCTCCGGGCCGCGGCCGAGGGGTGTTCGGTGATCAATCTGAGCCTGGCCGTGCCCCCCGGGCCGGGGGCTGGCCTGATCGCCGACGCGTGCGCCGAGGTACGCCGGGCCGGGTGCCTCGTGGTGGCCGCCGGGGATCCCGGGGGGCGCCCCGTCCTCCCGGCCGCCCTGCCCGGCGTGATCGGGGTGTTGGCCGACGAGGAGCTGGCCGACGGCGAGGTGAGGGTGGCGGGGGAAGGGCCTTACCCGTTTCGCGCCCCGGGCCGTCCCCGGGACCTGGCGGGGTTGCCCCGGGAGCGAAACCTCCTGGGCTGCTCGTTTGCGTGCGCCCGGGTCGCGGCCCGGGCGGCGCGGGATCGCGAGTGGGCCGAAAAGGCCCTTGACCGGGCCGGCCGATCTGAGTATAAAAGCCGCCTCACGGGCGATTAGCTCAGCGGGAGAGCACTGGCCTCACATGCCAGGGGTCGCAGGTTCAATCCCTGCATCGCCCACCACGCCTTGGCAGGGGATCCGGACACCGTACCGGGTCCCCTTTTTCTTGTCCGGGAGGCCGGGGTCGCGGGTTATGGACGGGACCGCACCAGGCGCCGGCCGACCCGGAGGCTCTTGGGGAGCCAGGCCTCCAGGACCTCCCGCCGCTCCTCGGCCGACAGGAGCCCCCCGTCGGGCCGTTGCCGCACCCGCCGGGTCACGCTGTAGAGGCTCACCGCCACGGCCACCGATACGTTGAAGCTCTGCACGAACCCGTACATCGGGATCATGTAGGCCCCGTCGCACAGGGCCCGGGCCTCGGGGCTCACCCCCTCCTTTTCGTTTCCGAACACGAGCGCCACGGGGTCGTCCACCGGGATCTCCTCGAGGGGGATGGCCCCCGGGTCCAGCATGGCGGCGTAGAGCCGGAAGCCGCGGCGTTTGAGTTCCTCGGCGCAGTCGGCGAACCGGTCGTGGCGGTGGATCGAGAGCCATTTGTGGGCCCCCAGGGTGATCCGCCGGCTGGGTACCGTGTTCTCCCGGGTGTCCACCACGTGGAGGTGCTGGACGCCCAGCCCCTCGCAGGTGCGCATGACCGCGCTCAGGTTGTGGGGGTGGTGGAGGTTCTCGATCACGACCCGCACGGCCCCCAGGCGCTGGTGGAGGGCCCGCTCCATCTTGGCCCACCGCTCGGGCCTGAGGGCGTTGCGGATCCAGTCCAACGATGCGCTCTGATCCATGGGGCCTCCGTGGTTTGCGATGGGATGGTCGAGGATAGCAGACCCGCCGCCCCAGGTGCACCCGGACCCTGGTCCGGGACTGGAACGTGTGTTACCAATACTTCGGTCGTCGGTCGCCGGTCTCGCGGTCGTCGGTCCGGTGGTCCAGACGGCCCCGGCCCACCGTGTGGCCGAGGCGGTAGTTGTTGTTCCTGCGAACAGGCCGCGCTTCGCGGCCTACCGGAGTTTCCAAAGCGAATCAGGCGTGGTGAGGGCACGGCGAGGTAGGGGGCCGCACCCGGTTTTCCACCAGCCCCCCACCCGCTGGTATCCGTAGCAACGACTGGGATCCGACCATACTTCCGTGGGTGTTAATACCTAGGCTGCCAAAGCACCTTTCTCCTGGGGGATGGGAATGACCCCGAGCCGAGACCTGGCCTGCCCCGAAGCCTGCGAGATCCTACGGGGTGCCCGGAGGGAGATCGAGGAGGAGTACGCCCGCCGCCTGAAGGGCGTGGGGCCGCGGTACGCCGATCGGCCGATCGAGGAGCTGCGCGCAACCACGGCCGGCGCGGTGGCGGCGTACCTCGCGGTGCTCTGCGACGGCGATTGGGAGCCGATGGAGCGGTTCGTCCGGGAGATCGGGGAGCGGCGGTTCGCGTTGGGGTTTCCCATGTCGGAGGTGCAACGGGCGTTTGCCCTGTTCCGGGAGCTCTGCCACCCCCGGCTCACGGAGCGCCTCGAGGGGCCGGTGCTGGACCGGGCCCTCGACCGCCTCGACCGCGTGGTGGACGAGGCCATCCACCGGTTCAGCGACGCCTACCAGGAGCTCCATCTCGAGGAGATCCGTCGGAAAACCGAGGAGTTGGCCGACGCCCACCGGAAACTCCAGGAGCAGTACCGGGAGGTGGCCGAGGCGGCCCGGATCAAGAGCCAGTTCTTCGCCAACATGAGCCACGAGCTCCGAAGCCCCCTGAACTCGGTGATCGGGTACGCGGATCTCCTCCTGGACGGGATCGACGGCCCGGTGACCGAGGCCCAGCGGGCCGACCTGGAGAAGATCCGGTCCGGGGCCCGGTATCTCCTGAAGCTGATCAACAATATCCTCGACATGACCCGGATCGAGGCCGGCCGGATGGAGGTGGAGATCCGGCCGTTCGAACTGGAGCGGGTGCTGCGGGAGGCCGCGGACACGGTGGCACCGCTCGCGTACCGCAAGGGCCTGGATCTCCGGGTCGAGGTGGAGCCCGGCCTCGGGCCGGTGCGGTCCGACGAGGAGAAGGTGAAGCAGGTGGCCATCAACCTGCTCGCCAACGCCGTCAAGTTCACCGAGCGGGGATCCATCGTCTGCCGTGCCCGGCGCGAGGGCGGCGGGGTCCGGGTCGAGGTCGAGGACACCGGCGCGGGGGTGGCCCCTGAGGACCGGGACCGGATTTTCACCAAGTTCTACCAGGCCGACGCCTCCCACGGCCGGGGGCACCGGGGCACGGGGCTCGGGCTTCCGCTCAGCCGGATGCTCGTGGAGCTCCTGGGCGGGCGCATGGGGCTCGAGAGCGAGGTGGGGAGGGGAAGCCTGTTCTGGTTCTGGATCCCGGACGGGGTGGAAGGCCGGGAGGCCGAGGCGCGCGCCAAGCCGCTGGTCTTGGTGGTGGAGGACGACCCGGCGGCCCAGGAACTTCTCAGGCGGTTCCTGGAGACGGGCGACTACGAGGTCATCGCCGCGGACGACGGGGCCGAGGGGCTGGAGCTCGCCCGAGAGAAGGGCCCAGACGCCATCACGCTCGATCTCCTGATGCCCCGGGTGGACGGGTGGGAGCTCCTCCGGCGGCTCAAAGCCGACCCAGCCACCCGGGAGATCCCGGTGGTGGTGGTGACCTGCATGGACCGCCAGGACCAAGCCCTGCGCGAGGGGGCGGCGGCTCTTCTGGTGAAGCCGGTGGAGCGGGCGGAGTTGCTCGACGCGGTGGGCCGGGCGCTGGGCCGGGAGGGATGAGGATGGGCGCGCGTCGGTTCGGGCCCGAGGAACTCCAGGAGGTCCGGCGGGCCGTGGGGTTGGCCCAGGATCTCACAGGGCAGCACTTCGGGCTTCCCGACGACTGGTTCGAGCGCACGAGCCACGAGGTGTGCACGGCCCGGGACCTCCGGCCGTTCGAGTTCCTCGGCCCCGGGGTGCTGGCCCAGATCCGGCGGGTCCACCGCCTCCGGCCCGTGCCGGCCGGGCCGTGCCCCGCCCTTTGCCCCCACTACCGGATCTGCCTGCAGGACCACAACCTCCTCGACCGGCTCCGGCGGGAGCCCGGGGCCCGCCTCGGGGATCTGCTGGTGGCCGTTTTGACCCACGAGTACGTGCACCTGGTGCGGTTCTGCCGGTTCGAGTGCCCCTACCGGCCCCTACGGGACGAGGCCTGGTGGCGCGAGGAGCACGAGGTGAACCGGGTCACCCGGAGGGTCCTTCGGGCCGGGCCGGCATCGCTCCGGGAGGCCGCGGAACGGTTGATGCCCGGGCCGGTTTAGAGAAACCCGGCGCCAAGAGAGGCGCGCAAAGAGGTCGCGGGGGCATGGGGCCTGCTTCCGGCCGTGCGCGAGTGCGGCACCCTTTTCGCCGCGCCTTTCCATGCCGTTGTCGGCTCTGCAGGCCGGGGCGGCGGTAGCGGCCGTTCCGGAGCTTCCAAAGCGATTCAGGCGCTGTGAGGGCGCGGCGAGGTAAGGGGCCGCACCCGGCTCTCCACCAGCCCCCCACCCGCGGGTTTCCGTAGCAACGACGGGGATCTGACCATGCTTCCGTTGGTGTTGGTAACCCGTTCCCAAACTCACCAGGGTTGGATCTCGGCGTGGATCCGCCGGAACTCCTCGTGGACGCTGCGAAACACCCGCAGCAGCTCGGGGTCGAAGTGGGCCTCGGGCCGGGTGCGGCCGTCGCCGCGTTCGAAGACCTCCATGGCCTCCTCGTGGGAGAGGGCCGGCTTGTAGGGCCGGGCCGACCGCAGGGCGTCGTACACGTCCACGATCTTCACGAGCCGCGCCTCCCGGGGGATCTCCTCCCCCCGAAGCCCCCGGGGGTATCCCGAGCCGTCCCAGTTCTCATGGTGGGCGCCGGCGATGCGCCGCGCCGTGGCGAGCCGGGGCGAGGTCCCGATGATCTTCTCCCCGTGGAGGGTGTGCTCGCGCATCAGGGCGGTCTCGGCCTCGGTGAGCGGGCCGGGTTTCCGGAGGAGTTCCCGGGGAGTGTGGATCTTTCCGACGTCGTGGAGCTGGGAGGAGTAGGCGAGCACCCGGGCCTCGGCGTCGGTGTATCCGGCGGCCCGGGCCAGCACCTCGCAGTACCGGCTCACCCGCACGATGTGGTCGCCGGTGACCTCGTCGTTCACCTCGCTCGCCCGGGCCAGGGCCCCGATCAGGTACACGAAGGCTTCCTCCACCTGGGCCACCCGGGAGGCCAGGGTCCACACCGCGCCCAGGGTCACGGCGAGGGCGGCGAGTACCTGGGCCTCGTACCGGGTGGCCCGGTCGGGGTAGTTGAAGGCGATGATCGCGCCGGGCCGGTCCCCGGCCACCCGGTAGCTCACGAAGTTGCGGATCGGTTCCCCGATGGCCTCGCGGACCTCCGGGTGGAACCGACTCTGATATGCCTCGAGGTCGCCGCCGTCCTCCTTCCAGTTCGACACGGTGACGTCCCCGGATCCCACCGAGAACGCGTGGGACTCGTCGGCCCGAAACCGGATCGGGTCCCGGGCCGGCCGGAATCCCTCGGGGGTCGAGCGGTAGAGCACCCCCTCGAACTCCTCGCCCCGGGCGTGCACCAGGAACACGTGGGACGGAGCCCGGGTGCCTTGACCGGGTTCGCCGAGGGTCATCTCGTTCAGGGCCCGCAGCACCAGGGCGTCGGGATCGGGCACCGAGGGGCAGTCTTGGCAGAGCTCGGCCAGGGCCTCGTCGGTGACCCGCAAGAGGTCGAGCGTCTGGCGAAACGCCATGTGACACAGATCTCGGCCGCGCCGGGGCACATGGATCAAACGGGCGCGGTGGGGCATGGGATTGTCCCTCCTGTCGCTAGAAAGCTAGGGATCTGGAAGGCCAGAATGCCGGGGACCGCTCGGGGTCCGGCTCCGGAGACGGGCCCTTGACCGTCCGGCGGCCGGGCCCCATCCTACCGGTGATCCGAAGGAGCGCAAACCGATGAGACTCCTGCTTCACACCTGCTGCGGCCCGTGCACCATCGTGCCCCTGCGGCGGTTGCGCGCCGAGGGCACCGAGGTCATGGGCGTGTACGCGAACCCCAACATCCAGCCCTACACCGAATGGGTCCGGCGGAAGGAAGCATTGGAGACCCTGGCCGAGGCCGAGGGGCTCCGGCTCCTTCCCCCTGGGGAGTACGACGTGGTGTCCTGGCTCCGGCAGGTGGCGTTCCGGGAAGCCGAGCGCTGCCGGATCTGCTACCACCTGCGGCTCCGGCAGACGGCCCATCTGGCAAAGCGGGGGCGGTTCGACGGGTTCACGACCACGCTGCTCTACAGCAAGTTCCAAAAGCACGATCTCATCGCCGAGGTGGCCGGGGCGGTCGCCAGCGAAACCGGGGTGCGGTTCGTGTACCGGGACTGGCGGGAGGGGTGGAAGGAGGGGGTGGAGGCCTCGAAGGCCATGGGACTGTACCGGCAGTCGTACTGCGGGTGCATCTACAGCGAGCAGGAGCGGTACCGCCCGAAGCGCTCGGGAGGTGAGCCATGACCGATCTGGCGAAGATGCTGATCCTGATGGGGCTTCTTCTCGCGTGCCTCGGCGTTCTTCTTCTCCTCGTGGGGAAGGTCCCGTGGATCGGGCGGCTCCCCGGCGACATCGTGGTGGAGCGGCCGGGGTTTCGGTTCTACTTCCCCCTCGGGACCTCGATCCTCCTTTCGGTGGTGTTGTCCCTGGTGCTGTGGCTCCTCAGCCGGCGGTGACCCCCTTGACACCTGTGCGGGCGTGGTTATTCAAACCATCGCGCCGGCGGGGCACGCCGGCCACAGTCCAAATCCCAGCGTGAGGAGGTGTAGCCATGCGTGGGACGAGCCTGATTCCGAGGGAAGAGGTGTTCGAGCCCATCCGTGCGCTCACCCAGGAAGTGGACCGCATGTTCCACAGCGTGCTGGGGGACTGGGCTGAACGGGTGCCCGCCCGGTTCCGGTTCGACTGGGGTGAGTGGCAGTTCTCGCCCCGGATCGACGTGATGGACCGGGGGAACCTCTACGAGCTCAGGGCCGAGGTGCCCGGGTTCAGCCGCGAGGACCTTCAGGTGGACGTGACGGAGAATGCGGTCACGCTGAAGGGCGAGCGCAAGGAGGAGGAGCTCAAGGAAGGCGAGAGCTACCTGTACCGCGAGACCCGGGCCGGGAGCTTCGAGCGGGTGATCCGGCTGCCCGAGGAGATCCGGGTGGACGGCGTCACCGCGAAGCTCAAGGACGGCGTGCTCACCATGACCCTGCCGAAGGTGCGCGAGGAGCACCGCCGGAAGGTCGAGGTGATCACCGAATAACCCGGCCCAGGGGGCTCACGGAAGAGGGGACCTATGCGGGTCCCCTTTTTCTATGCCCGAGAGTCGGGGCCGCCGTAGTGTTCCACGAGTCGGTTCTTTTGCACCTTCCCCATGGCGTTGCGGGGAAGCTCTTCGGCGAGGAACACCTGCTTGGGGCACTTGTAGCCGGCGAGTCTCGCTTTGCACAGGGCGATGAGTTCCTCCGGCGCCGGTGGGGGGACGTCCGGCTTCGGGACCACCACGGCGATCACCCGCTCCCCGAACTCCTCGTCGGGCACCCCCACCACGGCGCACTCTCGCACGGCCGGGTGGGTCTCGAGCACGAGTTCCACCTCTTTGGGGTACACGTTGTACCCGCCGGTGATGATGAGTTCCTTGGCCCGTCCCTTGAGGTACAGCCGCCCCCCGTCCCCGGGGTCCTGGTAGCCCAGGTCGCCCGAGCGAAGCCATCCGTCCACCAGAGTTTCCCGGGTCTTCTCGGGCATCCGCCAGTAGCCCTTGAACACGTTGGGCCCCTGGACCCAGACCTCCCCGATCTGGCCCGGGGCCACGTCGCGACCCTGGTCGTCGCAGACCCGGATCGCGACGCTCGGCAGCGGGTAGCCGACGCTCCCCGGGATCCGGCGTTCGGGCTCGTAGGGGTTCGAGGCGATCATGCCGGCCTCGGTCATCCCGTAGCGCTCCAGGATCCGGTGGCCGGTGGCCGCCTCGAACCGGCGGAACAGGTTCTCGGAGAGGGGGGCCGAGCCCGAGATGAACACCCGCATGGTCGAGAGGTCGGGCTTGCGGGTCCGGCGGTCCCATTCGGCCATGAGCCTCTGGTAGATGGTGGGGACGGCCATGAGCACCGTGCAGCCGTCGGCCTCGATGGCCTCCCAGGCGCGGGCCGGGTCGAACCGCTCGTGCATCACCATGGTCGCGCCGGCGTGGAGGGCGCCCTGGGCGGCCACCATGAGGCCGTGGACGTGGAACAGCGGAAGCACGTGCAAGAGCACGTCGCTCTCGCTCCACCGCCAGATCTCGTGGAGGTCGAGGAGGTTCGACACGAGATTCCGGTGGGTGATCATGGCGCCCTTCGACCGGCCCGTCGTCCCCGAGGTGTAGCAGATCACCGCCACGTCGTCGTCACCCGCGGGGTACCCCGGCCGAAACGACCCGGGCACCCGGCCGAGCGCCGCGGGAAGGGGTTGGGCCCACGAGGATCCCTCTGGGTCCACGCAAACCGGCTTCGTCCCGGGCAGATCCCGGAGCACCGCTTCTGCACGAAGCAGGCGTTCCGGATCGGACACGAAAAGAGCGCTCTCCGAGTCCCGGAGAAAGTAATCGACCTCCTCGGGTTTGTAGTCCGCGTTGAGGGGCAGGGTGATCGCGCCCAGGGAGAGGACGCCGAGATGGAGGTAGAGGAAGTCGAGCCGTTTGGGCAGTTGTAGGGCCACCCGATCCCCCGGCCGGACCCCAAGGTCGGCGAGCGCGCCGGCGTGGAGTCGCACGGCCTCCCAGAACTGCCCGTAGGTCACGGGCCGCCCCTCGAACCGCACGGCGGTCTTCTCCGGATCCCGCGCGCCCACGTCGGCCAAGAGTTTTGCGAGGTTCATGAACGGTTGCCTCCCGGCATCAGCCGATCATCTGGTTGGGCAGCCAGAGCGCCAGTTGCGGAAACGCCGCCACGAGCCCGATGACGACGAGTTCGATGATCACGAACGGTAGCACGCCCCAGAGCACCTGCGACAGCGGCACGTCGGGGGCGATGCCCTTAACGATGTAGAGGTTGAGGCCCACGGGCGGGGTTACCAGCCCAATCTCCAGGTTGACGGTCATGATCACGGCGAACCACACGGGGTCCCAACCGAGCCCCTCCACGACCGGGAGGAGCATGGGGGCCACCATGAGGATCACCGCGGCCGGGGGGATGAAGAACCCGAGGATCAAAAGAAGCACGTTGATCAGGACGAAAATGCCCCATTTCCCCAGCGGCAGCCCCAGGAGCATCTCGGCCAGGGACTGGGTGACGTAGAGGTACGAGCACACCCAACTGAACACCAGGGCCGCGGCCATGATCATCAGGATCATGGAGCTATCGTTCAGGGCCTTGAGCAGGATGTCCCGCCATTCGGTCCAGCCTCGAATCCGGTAGAGCACGGCCACGGTGAGGCAGGAAAGCACCGCCCCGACCCCGGCCGCCTCGCTCGGGGTGGCCCAGCCCCCGTACAGGGAGCCCATGATGCCGAAAATGATGAAAAGAAACGGGAGCACCCGGGGGAGGTATTCGATCTTCTCCCGGAGGGTGAAGTGCTCCTCCTCCCCGGAGCCCTTGGGCTTTCGGGCGACGAACCGGAAGTAGAACCCCACCCAGACGCAGCTCAGGACCACCTCCAGGAGGCCCGGTACGATGCCGGCGATGAAGCATTTTCCGATGGAGGTCTCGGTGGCCACCCCGTACAGGATCATGGTGATGCTGGGCGGGATCAGGATGCCGAAGGTTCCGGCGTGGGCAATGAGCCCGCAGGCGAGGCTGGCCGGATATCCCCTGCGGCGCATCTCGGGAATCCCGATGCCCCCGATGGCTGCGGCTGTGGCCGGGCTCGAGCCGCACAGGGCGGCGAAGATGCCCGAGGCGATCATGGTGCTGATCCCAAGTCCTCCGGGTAGCTTGTGCATCCAGCGGTGCAGGGCCTCGTAGAGATCGCGGCTGGCCCGGGACGCGGCGATGGGGGCGCTCAGCAGGATGAACAGGGGGATGGCAAGGAGCGCGAAGCTGTCCATGCTGTCGTGGAACACGTGGGGCAGGGTGGTGAGGAGGTGGGGTTCGAGGAGCACCACGCAGGCCACCGACACCGCGGCGAGTCCGGCCCAGATGGGAATCCCCGAAAGGAGGACGACCAGCGCCCCGCCGAACACGAGAAGCCCGAGGACCCGCTCATCCATGGCCATCCCCTCCGGGAATCTCGATCTCCTTGAGTTCGGCCCGGGCCACCTCCCGGGTGTACTCCCCCCGACGAAATGCCCGGATCCTCCGGCCCAGGGTCACCAGGTGCTGGAGAAAGAGGAGCGTCATGCCGGCCGGAAGGAAAAGGTACGGGATCCACAGGGGCGGACCCCAAAGGGATTCACTGTGGTCGTTTCGCACCCAGGCCTCCCACCACATGGGCCAGGCGTACCAGGCGATCAGGGCGCACAGGGCGGCGCCCAGCGCCGCCGCGCCGATCAGCACGAGTTCCCGGGTTCGGGGGGGGAGGTACACGATGAGGAGGTCCACATTGAGATGGCCCTCCCGGCTCTGGGTGTACGCGGATCCCACGAAGCAAGCGTACATCAGGAGAAACACCGCCATCTCGATCTGCCAGACGGTGGACCATCCGAGCACCTTCCGGATGATCACACCCTCGGTCACGATGAAGGCCGCGGCCAGGAGGGCGGCCGCCCCGATCCACCCCGTGACCCGGCTGAGCCCCTCGATGGCCCGTTCGACCCGGCCCCACATCCCTGAGGCATAGTCCATGGCGCGCCTCCGACCCGGAGTGGGGGAGCCCGCCAGGGCGGGCTCCCCCAGCACCGTCTACTCCATGGCTTCCAGGGCAAGTTTCAGGAGTTCGGCCCCGCCCGGCACATCGGTTTCATAGCTCTTCCAGGCGGTCTTTTTGGCGAACGCCAGCCACTCGTCGAACTCCGCCTTGGTCATGAAGTGCACCTCGGCGCCGGCGGCCTTGAACTTTTCGGCCAGCACGTCCTTGGCCTTGGAAAACTCGGGCAGCACCCAGTCCTTCTCCATTTCGAGCGCCACCTCCTGGAACACCTTTTGTTGCTCGGGGCTCAGCCGGTTCCAGGTTTTCAGCGACATAATGAGGGGTTCCGCCATGAACCAGATGGCGTAGTCGCGGGGCGCGTTCATGTATTTGAGCTGCTCGTAGAGTCGGTACGACACGAACGAGGCCGACGAAGTGAGGCAGGCGTTCAGCACCCCGGTCGAGAGCGCGTGGTAGAGTTCGGACGAGGGCATGCTGGTGATGGAGGCGCCGGCCTCCCGGAGCATGTACTCGAACTTCTTGCCGGCGGCGCGCATCTTGAGCCCCTTCACGTCGGCTGGCACCCGGACCTGTCGCACGGTGCTCCCGATCCCGCCGTCCAGCCACGCCCAGATCAGCAGCTTGATCCCGTTCTCCTCCAGGAGTTTCTCGATGCGCTTGCCGATGGGTTTGTGGCGCCAACTCATGGCCTGTTCCATGCTGGTGACGGCACAGGGCATCAGGGTGATGGAGAGTTGCGGCACCTTGCCGGAGGCGTAGTCGAGCGGAAACACGCTCATGTCCAGCGCGCCGTCTCGCATGGCGTCCCACTGGGCCTTGGGCTTGTAGAGGGACTTCGCGGGGTACACCCGGATGTCCACCCCGCCGCCGAGCCTCTCGTTCACCCGCTCGGCGAACACCCGCACAAGCCGGTCCCGTACGTCGCCCTCGGCGAACTGGTGCGACACCTTGAGCCGGAGCTTGGCATGGGATGGGAGTGCCCCTAAGGCGAGAAGACCGAGAACACACACCACCGCCACGATCCGACCGTTCCAACGTGCCCTTGTCATGGTGAACCTCCTTTCGCCGTGCGCGCGGCTCGAAACGAGGGGATGCGGTTAGCCCGGATCGGGTCCCGTGTCTGCCCGGGGGGCGTCCCGTTCAAAGAGGCTGACGAGGGCCTCGCACTGGTTGAGGAGGTGTTCGCGCATGGCCGCCTCGGCCGCGAGCCCGTCACGGGCCTCGAGGGCCTCCATCAGGCGGCGGTGTTCCTCGATGGACTCTCGGAACCGCGAGGGTTGGTACAGCTGGCGGTACCGGTAGAGGAACAGCTTGTGCCGGAGGCCTCGCAGCACGGTGTCGAGGGTGCGGTTGCCGGAAAGTTCCTGGAGCAGCGTGTGGAAGGCGTGGTTCGTCTGGATGTAGCCCTCGTGGTCCCGACGGGCGAAATGCCTCTCCAGGCCGTCGTGGAGCTTTCGGAGCCGTCGGAGGTCGGCGTCGGAAGCCCGTTCGCAGGCCCACCGGGCGCAAGTGCCCTCCAACACCGCCATGGCCTCGAACATGTCGCGCACCTCGGCCATCGTGGGTTGGCTCACGTAGGCGCCCCGGTTGGGCACGAGCCGGACGAGCCCCTCCGTGCTCAACACCCGGAGCGCCTCCCGGAGCGGGGTGCGGCTCACCCCCAAGCGGCCGCAGAGTTCCGTTTCCACGAGCCGCTGCCCCACCTGGAGTTCGCCCTTCCGGATCATCTCGCGGATCCGCCGGGCGACCTCCTCGTGGAGCGCGCGCACCGAGATCGGGTCCATGGGGCCTCCTGGAGAATGCATACTGTATACAATCAGGGTCCGGATTCGTCAAGAAAGCAAAATCATGTTTGTGGGAAAAAAGGGGCCCGAAACGCCCGTCGTTGGTCTCGTGCTGGGGAAGGGGGGCTTTGTGGAATATGCGAAAAGAAAAAGGGTTCCCTTGCGGGAACCCCTTTTCGGGTTGGCTCGCGGCCGGCCTAGATGGCGCGGACGTTCGCGGCCTGGGGGCCCTTGGGGCCCTGGGCCACGTCGAACTCGACTTCCTGGCCCTCGGTCAGGGTCTTGAAGCCCTGGCCCTGGATGGCGCTGAAGTGCACGAACACGTCCGGGCCGCCGCCGGCCTGGCTGATGAATCCGTAGCCCTTCTGGTCGTTGAACCACTTCACGGTTCCCTTTGCCATGGTACTGCTCCTTTGGGTGTTTGGGCGTTCGGCCCAGGTGAGACACATGCGACGGGTCGAAGCGCCCGGGCAGGAACCGTTCCGGTCCGGGATCAAGCTGGATCCATCGATGTGACAAAAACTTCGGTCACCGGTCGGGGGCCTTGGGTCCGTCGGCAAACACCGCGCCAAACCGTGGCGCCCAACCGGGCCACGCAAAAGCGGGAGCCGCCTTTGGGCTGCTCCCGCTTCTCGAAAGTCCGCCGCTCGGTCGTGCTCGCCGCCCCCGCGTTGTTGGCGAAACGATACGCCCCTTCCCGGAACCGGTCAAGGCGAAAAGATGGGAGGCCGGAAAAAAGTTTGGGGCTACACGAGCGAGAGGAGCGCCGTGAGGGTTGGGAGACTCAGGAGCGTCGACACGAACACCGTGGTCGTGGCCAGGGTGGGCTCCACCTCGTACTCCATGGCGATGATCGACACCAGCACGGCCGCGGGCATCCCCGACTGGAGGATCCCGGCCGCGTATTCCAGGCGAGGCAGCCCGAACGGCACGGCGAGTACGGCTGCGAGCGCCGGGGCCGCCAGGAGCCGGAACGCCGAGGCGATCCAGGCGTCGGCCGTGGGCCGGAGGTCCCGGGCGCCGGCGAGCTGGAGCCCGAGGGCGAAGAGCATGGTGGGGATCATGGCGTCGGCCAGAAGCGACGTCGTCCGGGCCACCCAAAGGGGCGGTGCAAGCCCGGTGCTCGAGACGAGAAGGGCGGGCGGCACGGCCCACAGCGCCGGGGTCTTGAGCACCGAGGTCAGGGCCCGCATGCCGCCGCCCTTGGCCCAGCCGGCGGCGGCCACGCACACCACGAACGCCGCGGTCATGATGGCGATGAAGAAGATCGTGGCCGGGGCCAGGGCCTCGTCCCCGAGCCGGAACCGGATCAGGGCGAGGCCGAAATTCCCCACGTTCCCGAACACGGCCACCATGACGTACACGGCCGTGACCTCCCGGCTCCGGCGCAGGAGCCGGGCCAAGAGAAACCCGCAAGCCGCAAAGGCCAGGTGGGCGAGCACGATGTAGGCGGTCATCCGGACCACGGCCCCGATCTCCACCCGGGAGGTGCTGATCACGTGGAAGGCGAAGGCCGGCACGAACACGTAGTAGGCCACCCGGGCCAGGGTCCGGCCGTCGAGCCCCAGGCGCGGGCCCAGGGCGTAGCCCAGGCCCACGATGGCAAACACCGGCAGGACGACGTCGAGGAAGACCCCGAGGACGTGGGCGAACACCGTGGGCGCCC
Source organism: Deferrisoma palaeochoriense (assembly GCF_054656955.1). Taxonomy (NCBI): domain Bacteria; kingdom Pseudomonadati; phylum Thermodesulfobacteriota; class Deferrisomatia; order Deferrisomatales; family Deferrisomataceae; genus Deferrisoma; species Deferrisoma palaeochoriense. The sequence continues at coordinate 45,668 of NZ_BAAHXI010000011.1, read as the reverse complement.
CTACCCGAGGGGGTGGCGGCGGTCGTGGGGCAGTTCCTTCGAGATGGCCACGTAGTGGGTGGTGATGAGCCGCACCACCTCGTCGGGGTCGTCGGTGAGGTCGAAGAGATCGAGGTCCTCTGGGTCGATGCACCCGAGCCCGGCCACCCGGTCGCGCATCCAGTCCACGAGCCCCTTCCAGTAGTCCACCCCGAACAGGATCACCGGAAACCTCCGGATTTTCTTGGTCTGGATCAGGGTCAGGGCCTCGAAGAGCTCGTCGAAGGTGCCGTACCCTCCGGGGCAGATCACGAACGCCACCGAGTACTTCACGAACATGAGCTTGCGCACGAAGAAGTACCGGAACGTAAGCCCCAGGTCCTGGTACCCGTTGGGCTTTTGCTCGTGGGGCAGGTGGATGTTGAGCCCCACGGATTTCCCCTGGCCGCCCTTCGCCCCCCGGTTCGCCGCCTCCATGATGCCCGGGCCGCCGCCGGTGATCACGGCGAACCCGGCGTCGGACAGCCGCCGGCAGAACTCCCGGGTCGCTTGGTAGTACGGGGAGTCCGGCGGGATCCGGGATCCCCCGAACACGCTCACCGCGGGCCCGAGGTCGTTCAGGGTCTCGATGCCGTCGATGAGCTCGGCCTGGATCCGGAAGATGCGCCAGGTCTCCGAGGTGCGAAGGTCTTCCATGGATGCGCGCTCCGTGTCGAAAGGGGTTAGAACGCCGAGAACTCGGCACCCACAAGCCCGAGGGCCCGCACCGCCGAGCCGAACTCGTCGCGGTTCCCACCGGAGCCGTAGGCCGCGAACGAAAAGACCCGCCAGCGGTCCGAGACGTTCCACTCGAAAAATCCCGTGGCGAGCCCGCTTCGGTCGTCGAGGTTCTGGGTCCAGCGCAGGAGCACCGTGAACCGGTCGGCGATCTCGGAGTGCAGGTACTGGGCGAAGAGGTAGTGGCGCCGCAGCAGCCGGAGCCGCAGCGGCAGGCCATCGGGATCCGCGGACGCGAGACCGGCCTCCACGAGCCGGGCCGAGCCGTGCGTCAGGTCGAAGAACCGCTCGGCGTCCCGGTCGTGGTAGCCCTCCCCGTTGAAGACGTACTCCAGGGTCAGGGTGGGGCCGGCCTCCAGGGTGTACGAGGCCCCGGCCAGGGTGAACGGCAGGATCGCCGGGTCGTCGTCCCGTACGTCGGCCAGGGTGACGCCGAGGGGGGGCGGCCCGTCCGCGGGGTAGAGGGCCTTCGAGCCCTTCTGGAGGCTCGCCTCGCCGTAGAGGAGCAGGGCGTCCGAGGCGGTCCATTTGCCGTAGGCCCGGACCGAGGTCTCCTCGTCGGGGCCGGCGTGGACGAGGACCCCGCCGTTGGCCTCGTACCCCACGTACTCCACCTTGAGCGCGTGGGAGGGGTGCCAGTCGCGGCCGTTCAGGTCCCCCTCGCCCCGGCCGGTGTTGGTGATCCAGGACACGGTCCACTCGTACGAGGGGAGCCAGACCACCCGCAGGAAGTCCATGCCGGCGATCTCGCGAACCGGGTTCTCCCGGCCGTTCTCGGCGAAGAAGGGGTTCGAGGGGTTGACGAGCTGGCCGGGGCCCCATTGGAGGTTCTCCCGGCCGAACGAGACGAAGAGCGTGTCGTGAAGCCTCCACCGGGCGGCTCCCTCGAGGAGCAGGGTCTCCTCGTCCCCCTCGGTTTCGCCCGCGTTCGGGCCGTCCTGCCAGCGGTCCCGGGTGACCCGGACCCGGGGCTTGGCCGTGAGGAGGAGCCGCCCCCACTGGGCCGTCAGGTCGAGGCGGACCTCGGCCTCGGAGGTCTGGCGGGGCAGGTCGAGCACGCGGTTGTCCGGGTTCAGGCTCCCCAGCGTCGGGACCTGGTACCGGTGGGAGCCCAGGAGCCGAAGGGATGCCGTGATCCCCTCCCACGGGGTCTGCGCCCAGGAGGGGCCCGGCTCGGGTTCGGCCCCCTCCGCCGGCTCCTCCCGGAGGAGTTCGACCACCCACGCCTCGGCGTCCCGCCCCACCGAGCCCATCCGGGTGTTCTCGGGAAGCTCGAGAAGGGTTTGCAGGGGCTCGGCGCTTCCCAGGAGCAACTGGTAGGCGTCGCGCCGGTTTCCCCGCACGGCCACCACCCCGCCCTCGGCGGCGTGGAGCTCGATCCGAAACCCCAGCCGGTCGGCCCGGGCCTCGGCCCGGACGGCCCAGGGGTTGGCCCGGGCCAGATCGGTCCGCAGGGGCGAGGGATCGGGGGCCGTGGGGCCGGCCAGGGCCCGGAGCACCCGGAACGGGAGACGCAGTTCCCACGCGCCGGCCGGGCCGGCCGCCGCGACGAGGCAGACGAAGACCACGAGGCCGCGCCAGCCCATGGCCGGCCTCACCGCACCAGGAGGTTCAGGTTGAAGGTGGAGTCGGGAAGTTCCTTCACCGTGATGTCCGAGTACTCCAGGGTGGTGACCTCCTGGGGCCGGATCGCGTCCCGGATGACCATGCGGCTCACGAAGGGGATCTCTTCGCCCTGGTAGCGGATCCGGTTTTCGTAGTCGAACTCCGCCGTCTTGAAGAGCTTGCCGCTCACCGTGTAAAACTCGGCCTTCACGCCCACGAGCCGTGACTTGCTCACCCAGTACTTGATCCGGTCGTAGGTGACCTTTTTGTTGCGGGCCGTGAGGTCGAGCACGTAGCAGTCCTCCCCATTGACGGCCTCGTCCCCCACGAATACCCCCTCGTAGTCGCCCGAGTAGTTGGTGCTCGCGATGTCGCCGTTGGCGGCCTGGCCCATGAGCTTCTGGCGGGGGCTGATGGGCACGGGTTTCGACACGCCGGGTTTGATGAACCACATGTTCCGGCCCACCATCAAAAGCTTCTGGCCCTTGACCCGGGGCGGGGCCGTGAACGTGGCCAGCACGTCCTCGTTGCGGGCCTTGACCTGGAGGGTCTGTTCCCGTTCCTTTCCCCGCTCCACCGAGGTCATCTTCACGGTCCAGACGAGCCCCGGCAGTTTCCCTCGGGCCCGGTCGGCTTTCTCGAGCACCTGCCGCGGTGAGAGGGCCGAGGCCCCGGCCCCCGTCGCCGCGGCCGCCAGGAACAGGCAAAGAAGGGTCGCGATCCGTTTCATGAAACCTCCCCTATACCGTTTCGACGTTCCTCCCCCACGATCCGGCCGTCCTCCAGCCGGACCAGCCGCTTCACCTGGTCCAGGAGCCGGGGGTCGTGGGTGGAGAAGATGAAGGTGGTGCCCTGCTCGTCGTTGAGCCGGCGCATGAGCTCGATGATGGTGTGGCTCGTTTCCGAGTCGAGGTTCGCGGTGGGTTCGTCGGCGATCACGATCTCGGGGTCGGTCACCAGGGCCCGGGCGATGGCCACCCGCTGGCGCTGCCCCCCGCTCATCTTGTCGGGCCGGTGGTGGACGAACTCCGAAAGCCCCACCTGCTCCAGGCGGTGGAGGGCCTTCTCCCGGACCCGCCGGGCCGGCTCCCCCCGGATCTGGAGGGGCAGCATCACGTTTTCGAGGGCCGAGAGCACCGGAACCAGGTTGAAGCTCTGGAAGATGAACCCGATGTGGCGGTTTCGCAGTTCGGCCTTGCGGTTCTCGGAAAGCCCCGCCACGTCTTGCCCCCCGATCCGCACCGAGCCCCGGGTGGGTTCGTCGATCACACCGATCAGGTTTAGGAGGCTCGTCTTCCCGCTCCCCGACGGACCCCACACCGCCACGAACTCCCCCGGGTCGACCCTGAGATCCACGCCCCTGAGGGCGTGGACCCGGGTTTCGCCAAGGCGGTAAATCTTCTCGACACCCTCGAGTTCCACCAGGGCCAAGGCGGGCCTCCTCGTCGTGGGGGCTTGCGCGGCCGGGCCGCGGGGTCCTCTTTCGTTTCGGCCGGTGGAGCCGCCGGCTCAAGGGCCGGGCGACCACTCCTCTTCGCCGGGCAGGGGGGCGAAGTACCCGGCCACGAGCTCGTCGGACACCCCGTCGAGGGAAGGGGGATCCCAGCGGGGGGCCCCGTCCCGGTCCTCCAGCACCGCCCGGACCCCTTCGCAGAAATCCCGGCCCTCCACGAACCGGTGCACCAGACGGTACTCCATCGCCAGGCACGAGGCCAGGTCCATCTCCCGGCCCCGCCGCAGGGCCTCCCAGGTCACCCTGAGGCTGGTGGGGGATTTTCGTGCGAGTTCCTGGCGGGTGGCTTGGGCCCACTCCGACCCGTTCCGTGCCATGGCGTCGAGCTCCCGGAGCGCCTCGTCCAGGGACGCCCGGGAGAAGGCCCGCCGGACCTCGCCGCGGCGGTCCCACAGGGGGGTGGGGCCCGGGTCGGCGCCGAGTTCCGAGAGCGCCCGGTCCACCCCGGCCCGGCCGGCCGCCGTCTGGAGGGCGGCCCGGAGGGCGGGCAGCCGCGACCGGGGCACGAAATGGGTGGCGAGCCCCAGGGCCAGCGCGTCGCCCGGCCCCACCGCGACCCCTGTGAGGGCGAGATACGGCCCGAACCCCTCGGGCAGGCGGGACAGGAAGAAGCTGCCCCCCACGTCCGGGAAGAACCCGATCCCCGTCTCGGGCATGGCGATCCGGGTGGCCTCGGTGGCCACCCGGTGGGACCCGTACACCGACACCCCCACGCCGCCGCCCATGGTGATGCCGTCCAGGAGGGCCACGTAGGGCTTGGGGAATCGGTGAATCGCGAGGTTGAGGCGGTACTCCTCGAAGAAGAACGCCCGGGTCTCGGGCTCGAGCCCGGCGCCCTTGAGCCGGCACACGGCCCGCACGTCGCCCCCGGCGCAAAACGCCCGGTCTCCGGACCCCTCCACCACGGCCAGCACCACCGCGGGGTCGGCCCGCCAGGCCCGCAGGGCCCGGGCAAGGGCCCGCACCATGGGCAGGGTGAGGGCGTTCAAGCTCTCGGGCCGGTCGAGCACCGCCCAACCGGCCCGTCCCCTGGTTTCGATCCGGACGCCTTCGTGCGCCACCGTGCCCTCGCGTTCAGGGGACAGAGGACGGGGCTCCCCTGACCCACGTCGTTCGGACCCCTGCCCCGATCCGAAAGAGTTCCCACGGGGCGGTGCTGGCGGCGTCGCCCAGACCTCCCGGGGGAAGTCCCGCCGCCTCGCCGCCAAGCAGCCCAGCCGCCGGGCCGAAGTGAGACGGCGGGGCTACGATTCCCCCTTCTTCCGAAACAGTGCGTCCAGTTGGGCCTTGGCCCTCGCCCTGGGGTCGTCCCCCGGCGATGGGGGGCCGCCGCCGGGCTCGAACCAGTCGCAGAAGTTCGCCCGTTCCTTGTCGAGCACCCGTTCGGCCCGGGGTTCCCGGCAGTCGTTGTAGGAACCGGGGGCGTAGAAGCGGCATTGGACGCACGCGTGGAGGTCGGCGCCGCACCGGGGGCACGCGTCGCGCCGGCCCGGCCGTTCGAGCCCGGTGTCGGCGCCGCAGGCCCGGCAGATCACGCGGCCCTCCCCCGGGCGGGGCCGAACGGGATGACCCGGTGGCGCTCCCGCTCCTCAGCGGCCCGGTACCGTTCGGGAAACGAGGCCCGGAAGAGATAGGGCACAAGGTTCGACCGGCACCGCCCTGCCAGGTGTCCCACCACCTCGTCGGCCTGGTCGGTGCCCACCCCGAGGCGCCGCAGTTCGTAGCGGTAGGGCCGCTTGGCGCCCGGGATCCGTGCCACCAGCGTCACCTTCACCTCGAGGAGGTTCTCGAAGCCGTACGGCGTGCGGGCCTCCCGGAGCTCGACCACCACCCCGGTGGGCCCCTGGATGGTCTCGATGAGCTTCTCGTTCATGCGCCTTCCGGGATGATCTCGGTCCAGCCGTAGGGGTCCTCGGCCTCCCCCCACTGAATCGCCGTGAGGCGTTTGTACAGCTCGGTCGTCACCGGGCCGGCCTGGCCCCGGGTGCCGTACACGAACTCCCGGTCCCGGTAGGTCACCGACTCCACCGGGGTGATCACGGCCGCCGTGCCGAGGCAGCCCGCCTCGTCGAAGGTCCCCAGCTCGTCCACCGACACGGGCCGCTGCTCCACGGCGAGGCCCATGTCCCGGGCGATCTGCTGGACGCTCATGTTGGTGATGCTGGGCAGGATCGACGGGCTCGCAGGGGTGATGTAGGCGTTGCCCCGGATGGCGTAGAAGTTGGAAGAGCCCGATTCGTCGATGTACTTCTTCTCCCGGGCGTCCAGGTAGAGCACCTCGGAGTAGCCCTTCTCCTTGGCCCCCATGGTGGCCCGCATGCCGGCCGCGTAGTTGCCGCCGCACTTGATGTCGCCCACGCCCCCCGGCGCCGCCCGGTCGATCTCCTCCTCCACGATGAGCCGCACCGGTTCGAATCCGGCCTTGTAGTACGGGCCCACCGGGGTCACGAACACCAGGAACAGGTACTCCCGGCTCGGTTTCACCCCCACCTCGGCGCTCGCCCCCAGAAGGAGCGGCCGCACATAGAGGCTGGCCCCGCTCCCGTAGGGTGGCACAAACCGGCGGTTCGCCCGCACCACCCGGTGGACCGCCTCCCGAAACAGCTCCACCGGCACGGGCTCCATGAGGAGCTTCCGGGCCGAGCGCTGGAAGCGTTTCGCGTTCTCGTCGAGCCGGAAGGTCTGGATCCGCCCGTCCGGTCGCTCGAACACCTTGAGCCCCTCGAAGATCTCCTGGCCGTAGTGGAGGCAGGTGGCGGCCATGTGGAGGGTCACGGTCTCGTCGGCCGTGAGTTCCCCTTCCGTCCAGGCGCCGTCGCGAAACCAGTACCGGATGTTGGCGTCCGTTTTGTGGTAGGCAAAGGGAAGGTGGGCGAAATCCAGATTCGCTCGTTCCATGATCGCCTCGCTGGGTTTGATGGTGTAAAAAAGTGTTTGATGTCAGATCTTAGCCGGGCGTGTTCCCGGGCACAACCCGTCCCTCAGCCCCCATCGCCGGCCGGAAGGTGCTCCAGGAGGGGGAGGGTGCGGCGGATCTCGTCGAAGATGAGGGCCGAGCTCATGGTGGCCATGGCCACGGCATCCACCTCGGGGTCGAAGGACAGGTCCTTCAGGGTCCTGCCCCGGAGCCGGCCCTCGAAGAACCGGTTGTCCTCGTCCGACCAGGGGTCGTTTCCGTATTTCGTCACATGGATCGGCTCGAACCCGAGAATCTTCCCGCTGCGGTCGAAGGCGAACAGGAAGTGCACGGCCTCGCATACCTCACACACGGGCGGGCGGCTCGCGAGCTTGGCGAACACCGGGAGGCGCCGCCCCCCGGTGACGGCCTGATACACCCGGGCGCCGTTTCCCAGTTCGAGTTCCACCGCATCGGCTTCTTCCTGGCCCGTGGCCCTTCGAAAGAGTTCCCGCGCCCGTTCGCGCACCCCAAGGGAGTCCACGGGGAGGACCAGGGTGGGGTCGCTCAGGGGAATGCCCGGGTCGTTTTGCGCGAGGGCCGTCTCCGGGTTCGCCAGCAGCGCAAGCCCGTGGGCTAGGAGTTCCTGGCTTTGCTGGACCCCAAAGGAGTACCGGGCCAGGAGCCATCGGCCATCTCTACGCACGAGGAACACGGTGAACGGGGTGCGGCCGGCCCCGCCCACCCGGCGCCACTGGTCGAACTGGGGATCCGCCGTGATGGGGTAGGTGAGTTTCCGTTTTCGTCGGTATTTCCCGAGGTACTTGGGTTGGTTCCCCGCGGCGACCGCCAGGAGCCGCACCCGTTCCCGAAGGCCTCGCCGCTCGAGTTCCCTGTAGAACGCCTCGACCTCCCGTACCTGCCGCTGGCACGGCACGCAGGACTTGTTGAAGAACTCGAGGACGAGCACCTCCCCGGGGATGTCCGAGAGGCGCACCGGGCCGTCCCGCCGGGGAAGCCCGAGATGGGGGTAGTCTTCCGGGGCGAGAAGCCCGCAGAACTCGAGGTCGGGGAAGGGATCCCCCGGCTTCAGGCGCACCTGGCCTGGGGCGTCGGCTGCAAGGGCCGAAGCCGAGAGGGCGTAGGCGACGAGGATCAGGAGCGCCAACCGCTTCATCGTGATTGTCCCTGAAGATCCCCTGCGGTGGGGTGGGCCCGGGGAGAAACCGCCGGTACACTACCTTCCGGGCGGTTGGTGAGTCAAACTGCGTTCGGGGGGGAAGCCGATTTGGGCGGCCGAAGGGGCGGCGTGCCAGGCGACGAGGAGTGACCCATGGACCCGAACACGTTGGAAACCGAACTGCGGGCCCTCCGGGAGAAGGTCGAGGCGTTGGAACTCCGGGTGGCGAGGCTGGAGGGGGCCGCTCCGCAACGGCCCGCCGAGCCCTGGCAACCGGCCCCTCTGCCGGATGCCGTGGGGGAAGGCGAAGGGCGGTTGGGGGGCACGCTCCAGAGGGCGGCCCTGGTGTGCTTCGTGCTCGCGGTGGCGCTGGTGCTCCGGACCGCCACCGAGGCGGGGTGGGTCGCCGGCCGGGCGGGGGCCTGGATCGGGGTCGCGTACGCGGTGTGCGTGGCCGCGGCGGCGGGGTGGGTCGGCGCCAAGGGCAAGAAGGGAGCCGGCACGTTCCTCGCCGCCGGGGCGGTTACCGGATCGGCCGCCGTGCTCGAGTCGGTGACCCGGCTCGGGGTGATGACATCGAATGAGGCGTTTGTCGCCTTGTCGTTCTTGGCCCTCGCGGTGGGCGCAGCGGGGCGCCTCGGCCAACTGGCGACCGGGGTGGGGGTGGGCCTCGTGGCCGTGCTGGGGGCGGTGTGGCTCCTTCCCCGGCCGCCGGACGGCCGGATGCTTCTCGTGGCGGCGTCGGCTGCGACGTGGGCGGCGGCCCACCTGGCCGACCCCGCCGGGGGGCGGTGGCTACGGGCCCCGGGGCTTCTCGGGGTGGCCGCCGCCGGGGCCTTGGCCGGCGAGGCGGATGGGCGGGGAGCCTTTTGGGCGGCGGCCGGGCTCTGTCTGATCCCCCTGGCGGCCGCGCTGGCGGACCGGGCGAGGGGCAAGACCAGGGCCTGGGGGGCGCTGGAACTGGCCACGGGCGTCGGGGCGGCTTATGTTGTGGCCCGCATGGCGGGGGCGGGCGCCCCGGCGGCGGCCGGGGTCGGGGGGGCGGGAGTGATCTTCCTGCTTGCCGCGGCCGTGGACCCGGTCTTCGCCCGCTCGGTGGCCCCGGCCGGGGGGCTGGCGGCCGGCCTGGGGGCAGGGGCGCTCCTGCCCGGGTGGTGGGGCCCGGCCCTGGGAATGGCCGTCGCGTTGGTGGCCTTGGATCGCTCCGATCGGTGCCGGGAGGCTTCGCTGCGGGTCGCGGCCTACCTCCTGGCCGTGGTGCCGGTGATGCTCGTCCTCCTGGGAGGCACGGCCCGGGGCCCGGGGCAGGCGCTCGGGGCCGCGGTGGCCGCCGGGTTGGGATGGGCGGTCCACCGGCGGTGCCGCCGAACCCCTCCGCCCTCGGGGTCGATCTATTTCGACCGGATCGACCGGTCGGACGATACGGCTTCGATCGTGCTCCTTTCGGCCCTGGGCGCGGCGTTTTTCTCGGCCCGCATCCTCGCGCGGTGGATCTGGCCGGGGGCTGGGGCCGGGGCCCTCGCGGCCGCCGACACGGTGCTCCTTTCGGTGGCTGCGGCGCTCCTGTGGATCGGGGGAACGAGGCGCCGGGACAAGGAACTTCGGGCCGTAGGGGGGCTCGTGTACCTGGCGGCCGGAGCCAAGGTGTTCGTGTACGACCTTTTCTGGGTGGGCGGGTTCTCCCTGGTCGTTACCGTGCTCGTCTACGGTGTTTCGGCGGCCGTCGGGGGCTTCCTCGCGGGCCGATCCCGGGGGCCGGACGCGAAGGGTGGGCGGGACGCGTAGCCCAAGTAACCCCGGTCGCCGATCGCCGGTGCCTTAGCCCCGACCGCGACGCCGTGTGGCCGAAAGCGAAGCGTTCTTGTTCTTGCGAACAGGCCCCCTCACGGCCCAGCGGAGCGTCTCGTGGCTTCAGCTTGGCGCCTTGGCCGTCCGGCGGCCGAGGCCCTTTGGGGGGGTTGCGGAAATCTCGCGCGCAGTCTGGGAGAGCGGGGTTTCAGCTTTCCGGCCTTAGAGCCTTCCAGCTTTCAAGCCGACGACGGAGGTGTGCCATGCGCTGCGATCGTTGTCAGAAAGACGTTCCCGCCGAGACCCTCGTGGAGCAGGGGAGCCAGAAGGTGTGCGAGGACTGCCTCATGGATCTCCTGAGCCCGGCCAAGGCCTGCGACCCGTGGGCCGTGCGGCACGCGAAGAGCTCCCTGGGGAGCGACCCCGTGGCCGCGCTCCAGGGGGTGGAGCGCAGGCTCTACGACCTGGTCAAGGAGAGGGGGCGGGTGCCCCGGGACGAGGTGCCGAAGCTCTTGGGGGTTTCCCCGGCGGAGGCCCAGCGGGCACTCGCGACCCTTCGGCACATGGAGCTCGTGCGGGCCGACAAGGGCCCAGGCGGCCGGGTGGACCTGGTCCTTTTCCAGGAGCCCCACCGGGCGGCCGGAGCCGGTTGATCGGCCGGCGGCCCTCCGGTAGACTCCGGCCATCCCCGCGCCAGGAGAGAACCCCATGGCCGTACTGGAAATCCTGACCTTCCCCCACCCGGTGCTCCGGCAGCGGGCCCAGGAGGTGGAGCGGATCGACGAGACGATCCACCGCCTCGTGGAGGACATGACCGAGACCATGTACCGCGCCCCGGGCATCGGCCTGGCGGCGAACCAGGTGGGGGTGCCCCAGCGGGTCATCGTGGTGGATCTCTCGGCGGGGGAGCGGCCGGACGAACGGATCGTGGTGGTGAACCCCGAGATCGTGTGCCGGGAGGGCAAGGTCCGGATGGAGGAGGGGTGCCTGTCGGTCCCCGACCTCCGGGACGAGGTGACCCGGTGCAGCCGGGTCGTGGTGCGAGGCCTCGACCTCGAAGGGAAACCCGTCGAGATCGAGGCCGAGGACCTCCTGGCCGTGGCGTTCCAGCACGAGATCGATCACCTCGACGGGATCCTCTTCATCGATCACCTGAGCCAGCTCAAGCGGAGCCGCTACGTGGCGCGCCGGAAGAAGGAGCTCCAGGCGGCCAAGGCCGGAGGGTAGAGGGTGGCCGACCCCGGACCGGTCGTGTTCCTCGGCACCTCGGCCTTTGCGCTCCCGGCCCTGGAGGCGCTTCTGGCGGCCGGGGAGCGGGTGGCCCTGGTGGTGACCCAGCCCGACCGGCCCCGGGGCCGGGGGCGCAAACTCGAACCCCCTCCGGTGAAGGCGCTGGCCCTGGAACGGGGCCTTCCCGTGTTCCAGCCCGAGCGGGTGAACGCCCCCGAGGCCCTGGAACGGATCGGATCCCTGGAGCCGGAGTTCCTGGTCGTGGTGGCCTACGGCCAGATCCTGGGCCGCGGCCTCCTCGAGGTGCCCAGGCGCGGCGCGGTCAACCTGCACCCGAGCCTCCTGCCCCGTCACCGGGGCCCTTCGCCCGTCGCGTGGACCATCCTCGAGGGGGACGACCGGGCCGGGGTGAGCACCATGCTCATGGATGAGCGCATGGACGCGGGGCCGGTCTTGCTGCAGCGCTCGTTTCCCCTGCTGCCCCAGACCACCTGCGGGGAGCTGGAGGACCACCTGGCGCGGGCCGGGGCCGATCTGGTGGTGAAAACCCTGGAGGGGCTCCGGGCGGGCCGCATCCGGCCGGAGCCCCAGGACGAGGACCGGGCGACCTACAGCCGGCTGATCGACCGGGAGTTGCGCACGATCCGGTGGGACGAGCCGGCCCGGCGGGTCAGGGCCCGGATCCACGCCCTGTCCCCCCGGCCCGGGGCCCTGACCTTTCGCGGGGCGGCGGCCGTCAAGGTGCTGCGGGCCGGGGAACGAGACGGCGAAGGGCCCCCGGGCACCGTGGTGCGGCTGGACCGGGACGGTCCGGTGGTGGCCTGCGGCCGGGGGGCGGTGGTGCTCCTCGAGGTGCAGCCCGAGGGCCGCCGGCCCATGGGCGGTGCTGACTGGGCGAGGGGAGGCGGCCCCGCACCGGGCGAGATGTTGGGAGGCGGGGCCGGGTGACCCGCGGCGAGGACAAGCGGCTGTTTCTCGGGCTGCTCCTGGCCCTCGGCCTCTTGCTCGGGGTGCTGGGGGCCGGCGTGTGGCTCGGCCCCCGCTGGTTTTCGGGCGCGGAGACCCTGTTCCTCACGGCCTTCGGGGCGGTGTTCGGCGCCGCGGCCCTGGTGGCCCTCGCGGGCATCGGGGTGGTGTGCTACGCCATCGTGTTCGAGCGGGACCTGCCCGGCACGAAACGGCTCCGGGGGCTCATCGTCAAGGGGGCGTTCCCGATCCTGATCGTGCTGGGTCGGCTCGTGGGGGTGTCGAAGGAGCGGCTCGAGAGGTCGTTCATCGCGGTCAACAACCAACTGGTGCTGCGCTCGGGCCAGAGGGCCCGGCCGGGCCGGCTCCTCATCCTGCTGCCCCACTGCCTGCAGGTGGATTCCTGCGGGGTGCGGATCACCGGCGACATCCACAACTGCCGTGGCTGCGGCAAGTGCCCCATCGCCGGGTTGGTGGCCATCGGGGACCGTTACGGGGTGAGCCTGAGCGTGGCCACGGGCGGAACCGTGGCGCGGAGGACCATCGTGGAAACCCGGCCCGACCTGATCGTGGCCGTGGCGTGCGAGCGGGACCTGGCGAGCGGCATCCAGGACGCCTATCCCCTGCCGGTGTACGGCATCCTGAACCGCCGGCCCGAGGGGCCGTGCCGCAACACCCTGGTGGATCTCGGAGAGGTGGAACGGGCCGTCGAGTTCCTGCTCTCCGGAGGTGCCGCCGGCCGGCAGGCCGCTGGCACGGCGTAGGTTTCCGCCCCCGACGGCGGCCCAGCGGTCCGGGCCGCGTTTTTCGACCATTCCGAATCCCGGAGGACGTACGCGCATGACAAGGCCTGTCCGGCAGACCGAGGCGCCGGCCCGCGCCCCCATGGACATGGGCGCGGTGGTGCGGATGATGCGAGACGACCTGGATGCGGTGGAGCGGCAGTTCGAGCGCAATCTCGACTCGCGGGTGCCGCTCATCCAGACCGTGGGCCGGTACGTGCTCACGAGCGGGGGCAAGCGGATCCGGCCGCTGCTGCTTTTGCTTTCGGCCCGGCTGTGCGGGTACCGGGGGGACCGGGCTGTGCCGCTGGCGTCCATCGTGGAGTTCATCCACACGGCCACGCTCCTGCACGACGACGTGGTGGACGACGCGGATCTGCGGCGCGGTCAGAAGTCGGCTAACACGGTGTGGGGCAACGAGGCCACCGTGCTGGTGGGGGATTTCCTGTTCAGCAAATCGTTTGCCCTCATGGTGGCCGACGGCGATCTAAGGATCCTCCGGGCCATGGCCGACGCCACCACCGCGCTCGCGGAGGGGGAGATCCTGGAACTCCTTCGCACCTGCGACCTCGGGGTCACGGCGGACGACTACCTGGAGGTGATCGTCAACAAGACGGCGGTCCTGATCGCGGCCGCCTGCGAGGTGGGGGCGCTCCTCGGGAACGCCGCGGAGGATCGGGTGGCCGCCCTGCGCGGCTTCGGCATGGACGTGGGGGTGGCGTTCCAACTGGTGGACGACTGTCTGGATTTCGTGGGCGACCGGGAACGGTTCGGCAAACCCGTGGGCGCCGATCTGGAGGAGGGGAAGGTCACCCTGCCGGTGATCCACGCCCTGGCCCGGGCGTCGGCCGAAGAGCGGGAGCGGGTGGCCCGGTTGGTGGAGCAGGAGTCCTTCTCGGACGCCGACCGGGCCTGGGTGCGGGAGTTCGTGTCGCGCCACGGCGGCATCGAGGCCGCCATGGCCATGGCCGGCGAGCGGGTCGCCGCGGCCAAGGCCCGCCTGGGGGCGTTCCCCCCGTGCCCGGAACGGGACGCCCTGGAGGTGGTGGCCGACTACGTGGTGGCCCGGGACCGGTAGGCTCCCCGGCGGAAAACCGCTTGCCCCGGGACGGGGTTTCCGGTATAAGGCGCAGTTCGCGCGGGCGGCGGGGGCCGCCCGCAGGTCCTTCTCCTTGCCCCCTCGGGGGCTTGACAGCCGAAAGGAGAGAGCATGGCTGACATCTGGAATCGGTACGAGTGCATGGTGCTCTTCGACCCCGACCTCGGGGAGGAGGCCCGCACGGACCTGATCCGCCGGGTCAAGGAATACGTGACCAACGAGTCCGGCCGGATCCTCAAGACCAACCACTGGGGCCTCCGGGACCTGGCCTTCGAGATGAAGGGCCGGTCCAAGGCCTACTACCTCCTTCTCGAGTTCGCCGGCCCCGCCCGGGCCGCCACCGAGCTGGACCGCCGGCTGAACCTCCTCGACACCGTGCTCAAGTTCCAGACCATCAAGCTCGACGAGCGGGTGGACCCGGCCGAGCTGCCGGCGGAGGAGGTGGAGGAGGTGGCGCAGGCCTCGTCGGCCCCGACCTCCCAGCCCCCGGTGCCGGACGAGGAGGAAGAGGAAAACGAGGACGAGGCCGAAGAGGACGAGGACTAAAGGAGGCGACCCATGGCCCATCCGTATAGACGTCGCGGCCGCCGGAAGGTGTGCCGGTTCTGTGTGGATCCCAGCATCCCGCTCGACTACAAGCATCCCGAGGTGCTCCGGCAGTTCCTGTCGGAGCGGGCCAAGATCGTGCCCCGCCGGATCTCGGGGAACTGCTCCTACCACCAGAGGGTGCTGACCCGGGAGATCAAGCGGGCCCGGAACGTGGCCCTGCTGCCGTTCACGGAGATGCCCTGAGGCCGGGGTGATCCGGTCGTTGGCGGGCCGGCGCCGATGGATGCCCCTGGTGGGGGCCGCCCTCGGCTCGGCCGGCCTGTTCTGGCTTTCGCTCTGGGCCCCGGGGCTCGGGTTTGGCCTGGCCCTCCTGAGCCCCCTGCCCCTGGCCTGGGTGGCCCGGACCAGGGGGCCCGGCCCGGGCCTCGCCGCCATGGGAATCGCTGCCGCGGCCTCCGCGGCCGTGGCCGGTCCGGCGGCCACGGCCCTCTACGTGGCCCAGTTCGCGGGCCCCGGCGTGGCCCTGGGGTTTTTCGAGGCGGCCCGGCGGCCGGCCCACCAGGTGGTGGGGGCCTACGTGTTCCTGGCCGCCACCGGCACGGCCGTGGCCGTGACGGGGCTCGCCTGGGCGGCGGGCACCGGCCCCTTGGCCTGGCTCGACGCAACCATCGCCCAGACCCGGGAGGCCCTGGCCCGGATGCTCGAGGGCGCGGCCGCGGATCCCACGGCCGCCGCGGCCCTGGCCGAGGGGCTCGACCGCACGGCCGAGCTCCTGCGACGGCTCTTCCCCGGGCTCTTCGGCATGGTCACGGCGCTCACCGGCTGGATGAACGCCGTGTCCCTGCGTCGGGTCGTCCGGGACCCGGGGGCGGAGCCCTGGATCGAGTGGAGGGCCCCGGCCGGGTGGATCTGGGGCCTTCTCGCCTCGGGGTTTTCGGCCCTTTTGGCGGGGGGCACCCTCGGCACCCTCGGCTGGAACGTGTTCCTGGTGCTCGCCACCGCCTACTTCCTCCAGGGGATCGCGGTGGTCCAGCACCTTTTCGTGACCCGCGGGTTCCCCGCGTTCGTGCGGGCGATCGCGTACGTGTTGGTGTTCGTACAGTTCCCGGTGATGGTGCTCGTGGCCGGCATCGGGGCGTTCGATCTGTGGTTCGATTTCCGGGCCCGCTGGGCCCGCACGCCCCAGGCCTGACCGGGGCCCCAGCGGCTCAAAGCAAGTCGCGGCTTCGGACACGGGGAGGGGCTCGACCGGGGGCCGAAGACCGGCGACCGTAGACCGAAGTCCTGCGAAGGAGGCGACCGATGAAGGTGATCCTGAAGGAGACGGTTCCCAACCTGGGCACCGTGGGCGATGTGGTGACGGTGAAGGACGGGTACGCCCGCAACTACCTGATCCCCAAGGGGCTCGCGGCGCTCGCCGACCCGCGCAACGTGAAGGCCATCGAGCACCAGAAGCGGGCCCTCGAGAAGAAGCGGCTGCGGGAGATCGCCAAGGCCGAGGAGTTGGCCCAGGCGCTCAAGGGCCAGCGGCTCGTGTTCACCCGCAAGGCCTCGGACCAGCAGCACCTCTTTGGGTCGGTGACGAGCATCGACATCGAGCGGGCCCTTCAGGACAAGGGGTTCGCGATCAGCCGGAAGCAGATCGTGCTGGACCAGCCCCTGAAGTCCGTGGGCGAGTTCACGGTGCCCGTGAAGCTCCACGGCGGGGTGCGCACCGAGGTCGTGGCGGTGGTGGAGGCCGAGGCGGCCGAGGCCTAGCCTCCCCGCGCGCGCCGCGGCACCATCGGGCCGCCGGCGCCCGGCTGGCACCCGACCGGCCCGGCCCCCACCTGGCGTGGAGGGGTCGGGCCGGTTTCGTTTTGTCGCCCTCGTCGTTCCCGGAGAGCGAGGTCCATGTCCGGTTCCCAGGTGGCGGTCGCCCCCTCCAAGGTTCCCCCCCACAGCCTCGAGGCCGAGGTGGGGGTGCTGGGGGCCGTGCTGCTCAACAACGACGTCCTGCCCCAGGTGGCCGAGTTGGTGGACCGGGACGATTTCTACCGCACCGGCCACCGGCTCATCTTCGAGGCCATGCTCGACCTCTCGGAGCGGGGGGAGCCCATCGACCTGGTGACCCTGACCGAGGAGTTGCGGAAGAAAGGCGTGTTGGAAAAGGCCGGGGGCGCGGCCTACGTGGGGAGCCTCACCGACCAGGTCCCTTCGGCCCGCAACGCCGAGCACTACGCCCGCATCGTGCGCGAGCGGGCGGTGTTGCGCAAGCTCATTTGGGTGGCCACCGAGATCGCGAGCGGCGGGTACGACCCGGACGCCGACGTCGAGGAGTACCTGGACCGGGCCGAGCAGGAGATCTTCAAGATCACCCAGCGCAAGATCTCGCCGTCGTTCGTCCGGCTTCGGGACGTGCTCAAGGGCGCGATGGCCAAGGTGGAGGAACTCTACGAGCGCAAGGAGCTCGTCACCGGCGTGCCCACCGGGTTCCACGACCTCGACCAGCTCACCGCGGGGCTCCAGCCCTCCGACCTCATCATCGTGGCCGGCCGGCCCGGCATGGGAAAGACCTCGTTCGTGCTGAACATCGCCCACCACGCCTCGGTCCACGAGAACCTGCCGGTGGGGTTCTTCAGCCTCGAGATGAGCCGGGAGCAGCTGGCCCTGCGGCTCCTGTGCGCCGAGGCCCGGATCGACTCCCACCGGCTCCGGCGGGGCATGCTCAAGGACTCCGATTTCCCGAAGCTCGCCCGGGCCGCGGGGGTGCTGGCCGAGGCCCCGTTTTTCATCGATGACACCCCGGGCATCTCCACCCTGGAGCTGCGGGCCAAGGCCCGGCGGCTCAAGGCCGAGGCCGGGCTCGAGCTCGTCATCGTGGACTACCTCCAGCTCATGCGGGCCCGGGGAAGCTACGACGTGCGCGAGCAGGAGATCAGCGAGATCTCCCGGTCCCTGAAGGCGCTCGCCAAGGAGCTCCACGTGCCGGTGATCGCGCTCTCCCAGCTCAACCGGGGCGTGGAGAGCCGCAGCGACAAGAGGCCCCTCCTCTCCGACCTGCGGGAATCGGGCGCCATCGAGCAGGACGCCGACGTGATCCTGTTCATCTACCGGGACGACGTGTACAACAAGGAGTCGGCCGACAAGGGGATCGCCGAGATCATCGTGGGCAAGCAGCGCCAGGGCCCCACCGGCACGGTGAAGCTCGCGTTCCTCAACGAGTACACGGCCTTCGAGAACCTGGCGAAGGGGTACGAGGAGGGGTGAGAGGCGCGCCCTTTCCCTGGTTCCGTTTCCGCCCGGCATGGTAGAGTACGCGCGGTTCGCCTGAGACCACCGTTTCCCACTATACGCGGAGGAAGATGCCCATGTTCGGAATGCCCGGGGGCTCGGAGTGGCTCATCATCCTGCTTATCGTTCTCGTGATCTTCGGCGGCAAGAAGATCCCCGAATTGATGGGGGGGCTCGGCAAGGGGATCAAGAGCTTCAAGAAGGCCATGAACGAACCCGACCCCATCGATGTGACCCCGGAGAAGAAGGAGGAGATCCCCCAGAACACCGGGGCCGCCGAGAAGGAGGACGAGGAGAAAAAGGCCTAGCCCCCTCGCGAACACCGACGGAGGCGCTGGCAGATTCCCCGCATTGATGGGGAACCCGGCGGGTGGGGGCCTGGTGGAGAGCCGGGCGCGGCCCCTCACGTCGCCGCGCCCCCACCAGGCCTGGATCGATCGGGAAGATCCGGAACTTCCGCCACCGGCGCCCCGGCCCACCGGGTTGACAACGGCATGGAAAGGCGCGGCGAAACGGATGCCGCACTCGCGCCCGGCCGGAGCCAGGCCCCCACCCGCCGCCGGCACTGCGTTGGGAGGTGGTCGTAAACCGGGCTAGGGCCGATGCTCAGGCGCGGCGGCGCCACCCGAGGACCCGGAGGGCTCCATCCCGCACCGCGGGATGGAGCCCTCCGTCGTGGGCCATCTCGGCAAGGAACGGGTCGGGCTGGGGCACGAGGAGCACCAGGGCGAGCCGGGGCGGGGCGTAGGGGTTCCGGATCACGGCCCGCTGCACGGCCGGCCGCGCGATCCACCGGGGGGCCCGGGCCAGGTGCCAGAACACGGCCTCGGGGCAGGGCCGGCGGCTGGCGAGGCCCAGCACCTCGGCCTCCCGGAGCCGGGGGTTCCGGAGGAGTTCCCGAACCACCCGCGGGTCGGGGTCCGTGAGGAGGCGTTCCAGAAGGGGGGAGCGGGGGCCCCGGGCCGCAGTTTTCCGGTGCCCCAGCGTGTGGGCCTCCACGGCCGGGTCGGGAGGTGGGCCGAGTTCCTCGGCCCGGCGCGGGGGGCCCGGGTGCTCGAGCACCAGGAGCGCGGCGTCCAGGTCCTCCTCCCGGGCCGCGGCCAGGAGGTCGGCCATGCGCCCCGGCCCGACGCGGCGGGCCATGCCCTCGAGGTCGGCAAGCGCCCGGAGCGCGAGCCCCGCCCCCACGTCCCGGAGGGCCGCCTGCCGGACCAGGGCGTCGAGGACCGCCGCGGCCTCGGCGGCGGGGCCGGCGCCCAGCGCCTCGGCCCACAGGGCTTGCCGGGGCTCATCCCCCTCCACCGCGACGAACCGGGCGATCCACCCCGCCGCGCTCACGCCGTCCCCGCCTCGGCCTCCAGGGCCTCCAGGTCCTCGGCCGCCCGCTCCCACTCCCGGGTGAGGGTCTCCACCCGCTGGGCGAGTTCGGCCCGCTCCCGGGCGAGCTCCGCCGCCCGGTCGGGGGCGGCGTAGGTCTCGGGCCGGGCGAGGTCGGCCTCCACCTCGGCGAGGCGCGCCTCGAGCCCGGCGATCTCGTCCTCGAGTTCCCCGACCCTCCGCCGCAGGGGCGCCGTGCGCTCCCGAACCCGGCGGCGGCGCTCGGCCTCCTCCCGGCGGAGGTCCCTCTTGCTCTTGCGACCGGCGTCTTCCGGTTGCCCACCCGTCGGCACCCGGGCCGCCTCGGTCTGGGCGCGCACCCGCAGGAAGTCGTCGTAGTTGCCGGGGTGGGAGTCGACCCGGCCCCCCTCCACGTAGAGCACCCGGGTGGCCACCCGGTTGATGAGGTCCCGGTCGTGGGTGATGAGGCACAGGGTGCCCCCGAAGGAGGTCAGGGCCTCCTTGAGGACCCCGCAGGCCTGGATGTCCAGGTGGTTCGTGGGTTCGTCGAGGAGCAGGAAGTTCCCGGGCGCCGCGAGCATCCGGGCGAGCACGAGCCGGCTCTTCTCGCCGCCCGAGAGCACCTCGACCCGCTTCTCCACCGCGTCGTCCGAGAACAGGAACGCCCCCAGAAGCGTGCGGGCCTCCAGCTCTCCCGACACCGTGGGGAGCCGGAGAATCTCCTCGAGCACCGTGCGGCCGGGGTGGAGCTGCTCCAGGTGGTGCTGGGCGAAGTAGCCCACGGCCACGTTGTGGCCGAACCGGATCCGGCCGGCCGTGGGGGCGAGCTCGCCGGCGAGGAGCTTCAGCAGGGTGGATTTCCCCGCGCCGTTGGGCCCGATCAGGGCCACCTTCTCGCCCCGGTCGATCCGGAGGGTGAGCCCCCGGTACACCGGCCGGCCGCCGTACCCGGCCTCCACGCCCTCGAGCTCCACCACGGTGCGGCCGCTGCGAAGGGGCTGGGGGAACCGGAACCGGAAGCCCGGGGCCGCCGGCGGGGGCGGGGGCGGCGGCTCCTCCTTTTCGAGCTGCTTGAGGCGCGACTGTACCTGCCGGGCCTTGGTGGCCTTGGCTCGGAACCGCTCGACGAACCGCTCGGCTTGGGCGCGGCGCTGGAGGTAGTTCTCGTACGCGGCCCGGGCCGCCTCCTCCCGCTGGGACCGCTCCCGGGCGTACTGATCGTAGTCGCCCCGGCAGACCACGGCCTGCCCCCCTTCCAGGGCGATCACGCCCTGGACCACCCGGTTCAAAAAGGCCACGTCGTGGCTCACCAGGAGAAAGGCGCTCGGGCTCTCGGCCAGGTGGCCTTCGAGCCACTCCAGGCTCACGATGTCGAGATGGTTGGTGGGCTCGTCCAGGAGCACGAGGTCGGGTTCCCGCAGGAGGATCCGGGCCATGGCGGCCCGCATCCGCCAGCCCCCCGAGAACGCGGCCAGGGGACGGACGAACTCGTCCTCGGAAAACCCGAGGCCCTGGAGGATCTTCTCGGCCCGGGCCCGGAGCCGGTACCCGTCCAGGTGGTCGAACCGGGTCTGGAGCCAGCCGTAGCGCTCCAGGAGGGCCGGGTCGTCGGCCCCGGCTGCGAGCTCGGCCTCGCAGGCCCGAAGCTCCCGCTCCAGGGCCCGGAGGTCCTGGGCCACGTCCTCCACGTACTCCCGGAGCCCGAGATCCGGGGCGGCCGGGATCTCCTGGGGCAGGTAGCCCACCTCGAGGCCCCGGCGCCGGAGGACCCGACCGCCGTCCGGGGATTCGAGGCCCGCCAGGAGCCGCAGGATCGTGGTCTTTCCGGCTCCGTTGGGACCCACCAGGGCCCAGCGCTCCCCCTCGGCGATCCGGAACGTGGCCCCCGCCAGCACGTCGCGGCCGGCGTAGGTCTTTCGGAGCCCCCGGGCCTCGACAAGCACGGCTCTAGCTTCCCGTTGCCCGGGCCCAGACCTCGTCCACGGCCCGGGTGAGGAGTTCGAGGCCCACCGGATCGGAGAGCCGGTGGTCACCCCCCTTGACCAGGGTGACCTGGACGTCCGGGGTGGACAGGGCCTCGGCGAGCCGCACCGACAGGCTCCACGGGACCTGGTCGTCGGCCAGGCCGTGCAGGAGCCGCGCCGGCCCGTCGAGGGGCACGGGCCCGGAGAGCACCCGCCGGGTCCGGCCGTCCTCCACGAGCCGGCGGGTGATCACCGTGGGCTCGGGGCCGTAGGGGTTGGGCGTGAGAACCCGGCCCTCGGTCTCGAGGCGCCGCCGGGCCTCGGGCCCGAGGCCCGGCTCCACGAGCTCGGCCGTAAAATCCGGCGCCGCGGCCACGGTCACGAGCCCCCGGACCCGGCCGGGCCGGTCCCGGGCCACCAGGGCCGCGATCCAGGCTCCCATGCTGGAGCCCACCAGCACCACCGGCCCTTCGGCCACCCGGTCCACCACGGCGAGGGCGTCACCGGCCCAGGTCCCCACGGTCTCGTCCTCGAACCGGCCGGCCGAGGCGCCGTGGCCCGCGTAGTCGAACCGCACGAAAGCCATCCCCCGCCCCCGGCAGTGGGCCTCGAGCGCCGTGGCCTTGGTGCCGTCCATGGTGGAGGTGAACCCCCCGCAGAACACCACCCAGGGCCCGCGGCCCGGGGTGGCCCGGTAGGCCAGGCGAGGACGCCCGGCCCGGTCCAGGAACCGGGGCTCAGAGCTCATAGAGGGTCTCGTCCACCTCGGGGGGCCGCAGCCTCTTCTTGAGGGCCTTCCACCGGGGCCCCGCCGGCCCGCCGCCCCCGGTGAAGGGGTCCTCCTCCTCGAGGATGTCGCCCATCTCCTCCTCGATCTTGTCCGGGTCCTCCCCGGCCTCCATCCGGCGGATCGCCTCCTCCATGCCGGGGCCCAGGTTCATGCCGGTGGCGTCGTAGAGCTTGCGCATGAGCCGGGCCACCTGCCGGGGGTCGTCCTCGTCGATGGAGTCGGCCTCGGCGGCCAGGCTCTCCATGGCCTGCTCGAGGCGGGTCTCGTCGATGTCGGGGAGGTCGTCGTCCCCCTCGCCGCCCGTGTCTTTCCGGCCCTTCGAGATCGCAAAGAGCGACACCTGCCGCTCCAGGTCCTCCCGGCCGCACCGGGGGCAGTCGGGCCGCCGGGCCGGGTCGGGCCGCCGGGCGAGGAAGTTGAAGATCACGTGGCAGTCGGGGCAGTAGAACTCGTACACCGGCATGGTTCGTACCTCCTGGTTCCCTCCCTCGGTCCGCCGTGGCCGGTCGCGGGGAGTCGGGTGGGGGCGCGGGCCCGGGAACCGGCGGCACCCTTCGGAGGCCCCCCGCGCTCCCCCGCGGAAGAGGGGGAATAATGGGGCGGGAGCCCCGAAAGGTCAACCGCGGGGTTCCGGGTCGGCCAGGGCCGCCACCGCGTAGGCGGCCGCGGAGAGGCCGAGGGTCCAGGCGTATCCGGCCTCCGGGACCACAAGGCCGGCAAGGGCCGCGCCGGCCACCGAGGCGAACCCGTTCACCCCCCAGGCCCACGGCACGAGCCGGGGGGCCCGGGCCCCCACCCGGGCCAGGCCGGCGGGGAACGGGCGGCCGAGGACGAAGCCCGTGGCGGCGACGAGCGCGGTGGCGACCCCCAGGCGCGCCGGGGCCGCCGCGCCCCCGGCCGCCCCGAGGAGCGGTCCGAAGCCAAGGGCCAACAGGGTCGCCGCCCCGGCAGCGGCTCCGGCGGCCGCGGCCGGGGCCGTCGTCCGGGCCGAGGCCGCGCCGGCGCCGGCGGCCACGAGGATCCCGGCCAGGGCGAGCCCCGCGCCGGCCGCGGGATGGCCGACCAGCCGGCCCAGGGTCTCCACCAGGGTGACCTCGCAGCCCATGAACCCGAACCCGAGCCCGGCGAAGTAAAGGGCCGGCCGGACGGGAAGTCTCGCTTCGAGCCGCCGGAGGGGCCAGAGGATCAGGGCCGACCCGGCTAAGGTGGCCACGGCCAGCACCCCGGCCTGGAGAAGGGGCGCCTCCTCCGCGAACCCCGAGGTCCCCAGCCGGCGGTTTCGGATCCACTCGGGCAGCCGGGTCCAGCGGAGCGTGCGGCCGAGGGCCGGCCGAAGGTCGGTGGCCGGCGTCGTCCGGAACGGGTACCGCCGGAGGGCCGTCCGGTCCGGGCCGAGCGCGGCGCGGGCGGCCTCGAAAAACCACGGGCGGTCGAGCCAGTGGTGCCGGTTGGCCTCGGAGGGGGCCATGCCGGGGATCCAGGCGAGGTCGAAGGCGAGGGCGTCGCACAACTCGCGAAGCCGGGCGAGGTCTTCAGGCGAAAACCCCCGGGGGCGCACCAGCACCTGGGTTGCGCCCCAGGAGCGGACCCAGGCGATGGCCCGGCCGGGATCGTCGAGGCCCAACCTCCGGAGGGCCTCGGCCGCCGTGGTCACCACCTGAAGGGACGTGCGCGGGGGCACCTCGGCGCCGGCCGCGATGGAGAGAACGCCCCCCGGCCCGAGGCGGCGGAGGCAGGCGTACAGGCCCTCGGCCGTCAGGAGGTCGGGGGCGGCCCCGACCTGCCGGTAGGGCCCCGGGGCCGCGAGGTCGACGAGATCGTAGCGCTTCCGGGTCCGGGCCACGGCAAGCCGTGGGGGTTCGTGGGCCCAGACGATCCCCGGGCGGCCCCGGGCGGCCGGCCGGGTCGGAACCCGGATCGGCTCCACGGCCACCACCCGGCGGGCGCCGAGCCGAAGGGCGCCTTCCGCCCGGAACCCCAGGCCGGCCTCGAGCACGAGCACGGTCTGGGGCTTCCAGAGGCGGTAGGGGAGGGACCAGGGGAGGCATTCCAGGTAGTCCCACGGGGCGTCGCCCGGGGGGAGGGCGTCCAGGAGGTCCCCGTCGAGGAAGGCGGCCCGGGCCGGGGGCGGATCGTGGGGGCAGGCGAGCGAAAGCCCCGGCGCGTGGCGAAACGGAACCCCAGCGGATCGGGCGACCGTGAGCCGGCCCCAGGGCGTCCAGGCGTCCACCTCGACCCGGGTGCCCGGGGTAGCGAGCATCCGGGCGAGCGGCTTGTAGGGCGAAAGCCGGGGCTCGAGGAGCCGGTCGGGCCAGGCGGTGCCAAGGAGGAGCCCGGCCAGGCCGACCGCCGCCGCGGCCCTGGGGCGGAGGAGGGACGCGGCGGAGAGGGCCCCCACGAGGCACACGAGCCGCAACCCCCACGACGGCGGCCCCAGGTGCACGACCGCCACGGCGAGGGACGCCCCGGCCGCGGCCCCGGCGAGGTCCGCGGCGTAGAGGGGGCCGGGCCGGGCGGCCTGGTGTCGGTAGGCCAGGGCCAGGGCCAGGCCGGCTAGGAAAAAGGGCGCCCCCAGCGCGAGGTACACGGCGCCGAGCCCGAGCCAGGGGGCGGGCGACCACAGGAGCTCCAGCGGGTTCAAGGGGACCGCCTCGGCCAGGGCGAACGCGGCGGGCGCGCCGATCCCGAACGCCCCGGCCAGGCCGGGAAACGCCCGGCGCGGCGGGAGGGCCTCCGGCGAGACCGTCGTGACGACCGCCCCGGCCGCCCCGAACCCCAGGAGGGCGAGGCTGATCACCGCCCCGGCGGCCGGGGCCCAGAGCTTGAGCGGCAGGAGCTTGAGGAGGAGGGTTTCGTAGGCGAGGACGCCGGCGGAGAGGAGCCCCACCGCGAGGCGGAGCCGTCCGGGGCTGGGGGCGGCGCCCACGGCCGCGTCCCTACCCGGGGCCCCCGGTCAGGGGCACGAACCGCACGGGCAGGAGTTCCCGGCTCGTGACCGTTCCGGCCCCGTCGGTTTCCACCACCGTTAGCGTCTGGATCCGAAACGGCCCGCCCACCGGGATGACCATGCGGCCGCCGGGCTTGAGTTGCCGGACGAGGGGGGGCGGAACGTGGTCCGCCGCCGCCGTGACCACGATGGCGTCGAAGGGTGCGGCCTCGGGCCACCCGTAATAGCCGTCGCCCGTGCGGCACTCGACGTTTCGGTAGCCCAGGCGTGCGAGCCGGCCCCGGGCGGCCGCCGCGAGCGGCTCGATGATCTCGATCGTGTACACCCGGGCCCCGAGTTCCGCGAGCACGGCGGCCTGGTAGCCGGACCCGGTGCCCACCTCGAGCACCCTGGAGCCGGGGCCCACCCGGACGAGTTCGGTCATGAGGGCCACGATGTAGGGCTGGGAGATGGTCTGGCCGTGGCCGATGGGGAGGGGCCGGTTCTCGTAGGCGGCGTCCCGGTATTCGGCCGGAACGAACTCGTGGCGGGGCACCCGGGCGAGGGCGGCGAGCACGGCGTCCGAAAACCGGTCGATCCCCACCTGGGCCCGGGTGAGCGCAAGGTCAGCCTGGATGTCTTGGATCATCCGTTGCCGGGCCGCTGCGAAGGGGTCGGCCCGGCCCGGTGCGGCGGTTGCTGCGACGAGGAGAACGGCCAGTGCCAGGTGTCTCATCTTGGCCTCCGGTACCACGTCCACCCGTAGACACCGAGGCTCGCTCCGGCCACCGCGAGAAAACCGGCGGCAACCCAGACCCGGGGGAGTTCCGCGTAGACCACGGCCTCGGCTAGGCGGCCGAGAAACGTGCCCGAGGGCCCGGGGGCGTCGCCCTGCTCCCGCAGCCAGGCCTCCAGATGGGTCAGCGGGCAGACCCGATTTCCGGCGACGATCCAGGCGGCGAACCCGAGCCCCGCCAGGTGGAGCCGCCTCACCCACGTGTGACGGCATCCCAGGGCTGCCCCGAACACGAGAAACAGCACCCACCCTAGGTGGATCCACGCCACGAGATCGGCGAGCCAGATCCAGCCCGGGGACCCGGGAGGGTGGGGCGCGGGGATGTTCGTGACCACGGAGTTCCCTCCCACGAAACGGCGCCGAGACGCGGTGGGAGCGGCCCCCGCCGGGGCGCCGGCGAAGGGACCTCCGGGGTCCGCCTGGCGGCGGCGAAGCCCCTCCGGAGGCCCGGGCACGGGCCCCGGCCCTACCGCCGCCGGAGCTTGCGGCGGATGTGGTCCCTCTGGCGGGGAGTGAGGTCCCTCCACCGGCGCAGTTGGTCGAGGGTGCGCCGGCGCTCGGCCGGGGGCATCCGCATGAGCCGCTCGAGGCGGCGTCGGTACTCCTCGCGCCGTTCCGGGGGAAGAGTCTGCCACCGGCGAAGCCGTTGGGCCAGGGCCCGGCGCTCCTCCGGCGACATGGCGCGAATCCGGTCGAAGTTTCGCCGGATGAAGGCCTTCTGCTCGGGGGTGAGCCGCTTCCAGCGCTCGTAGCGCCGCCGCAGGCGTTCGCGTTCCTCGGGGCTCAGGCTCTTCCACCGGCGGTAGTTGCGCAGCACCCGCGCCTTCTGCTCGGGGGTGAGGCGCTCCCACCGTTCCCGGAGGCTCTCGGCCCGGGCCGCGGGGGCGAGGAGCGCCCAGCCCCCGAGGGCCGCGAGCCGGGCGAGGGCCTCCCTGCGGCCGATCCCATCAGTCGCCATCGCGGTCCTCCTCTCCCCCTTCCCCGTCCTCCTCCAGGGGCAGGGCCTCGGCCTCGTCCATCGCCAGGAAGAACTCGAGATCCTTGAGGATCTCGTCGAGTTCCTCGGGGGAGGGTTCGGGCGGGGGAGTCGGGTCATCCGGCATCGTCGAGCGCCTCCAGCGCGTCCAGAAGTTCCAGGAGTTCCAGGTTTTCGGCGAGGTCCAGGGACTCGAGGAGCTCCAGGTCCACCTTGGCGAAGTCGATCCCCTCGTCCCCGGGCACCGCCGGGGGCCCCGGCCGCCGGAGCACCAGGAAGGCCGCCCCGGCCGCGGCCAGGGCCCCTCCGGCCCAGGCCCAGGCGGCCCAGACGGCCCTCGCTCGGCGGGTGGTCCGGGCGAACACGGCGTCCGCGAGGCCGTTGCGGGCGGACGCGGGCACCTCCGGAGCGGCCTCGTGCACCTCGGCGGCGAACCCCGACGCCCGGGCCCAGGCTTCCCGGCACCGGGCGCACCCCGCCCGGTGGGCCTCCCAGGCCGGATCGGCTCGCCCGCCCCAGACCGCCTCGGTCAGGGCGTCGGCGTATTCGGGGCACGGGTCGATGGGGTTCATCGGAGTCCTTCCCTCCACTCCGCGAGTTCCCGCTGGAGGGCCTGGGTGGCCCGGAAGAGGTGCGCCTTGACCGCTCCGGGGCTGATGCCCAGCGCGGCCGCGGTTTCGGCCCCGGTAAGCCCGGCCAGGGCCCGCAGTTGGAACACCTCCCTCTGGCGCCGGGGGAGGTTTCGCAGCGCGCGGGCGAGCGCCCGCCGGAACGCGCTTCTCTGGGCCTGGTCCTCCGGGCCGTCCCCGGGGTCGGCCGCCAGGTCCTCGGCGGCCGGGCCGGCCTCGTCCTCCCCTTCGGTCCGGTGCCGCCAGGGCAGGAGGAACGACCGGACCTTCCGCCGCCGCAGTTGGTCGCGGCAGTGGTTCGCGAGGATCGGGAAGAACCAGGTCGCCGGGTCGGCGTCGCCCCGGAACGTGTGGCGGCGGCGGTACGCCTTCACGAGCGCCTCTTGCACGGCGTCGCGGGCCTCGTCCCAGTCGCCGAGGAAGGCGTGGGCGAGCCGCAGGGCCTTCTCCTGCACCTCTACGACGAGTCGTTCAAACCGGGCGTCGTCCATCGGGGGTCCGGGGCACGGGAAAGGGAGGTTCATGGGACCGCCCCGGGCGCCGCCCCGGCTTCGTGCCCTTTAGGACGCGCGCGGTCCGCCCGGGGTTTACCGGCCCCCTCAGAGAGTCAGAACAGGGTCGGCTGCCGGGCCGGTTTGGCCGGCTTGGGGGGGGATTCCTCGGCCTCCGGCTCCTGCGCAGCCTCCGGCTCTGGCGCAGCTTCCTCCCGGAGGAAATGGGCCTCGATGTCCTGGAACGGCGGGACCTCCTCCTCGGGGGTCTCGAAGGCGGGGGTGCGCTGGAGTTGGGTCTCCCCGCCGCGCCAGAACCCGGTCCACTGGCCGGGGGCCACGCCTTCCTGCTCGATCCAGGCGGCCGCTCCCCCGACCCGGGCGTCCAGGAGGTCCAGGTGGTGGAGAACGAGGGCCTCGAGGGTCTGGGGCTTCACGGGCGAGCCCCACTCGGCCCGCTCGTGGTGGGCGAGCACGAGGTGCATGAGGTGGAGTTTCAGGTCCTCGGGGAACCCCGGGAGCTCCCGGGTGCGGCGGTCGATCTCGGTCACCCCGAGGGCGATGTGTCCCACGAGCCGGCCGGCGTTGGTGTATTCGCCGGTCACGTCCTCGAACTCCCGGATCTTGGCCACGTCGTGAAGGAATGCCCCCGTGAGCAGGAGATCCCGGTTCAGGCGGTCGCCGTACACGGTAGCAACCGACCGGGCGAGATCGAGGAGGGTGGCCGTGTGCTCCAGGAGACCCCCGGCGTAGGCGTGGTGCATGGATTTCGCGGCGCGGGCCTCCTCGAAGGTCTCCCGGAACCCCGGCTCTTCCAGATAGCTCGCCACGAGCCGCCGGAGGTTGGGGTCGGCGATCTCCCCGAGGGCTCCTTCCACCCGCTTCCAGCAGGCGTCCAGGGCGTCCCGGTCGAGACCGGGACGTAGCTCCGAGAGGTCGAGCTCCTGGAGTTCCGCCTCGTCGAGCCGCCGGAGCCAGGCCACGTGCAGCTGGGGCCGGTCCCGGTGGGTCCGGAGCCGGGCCCGGACCTCCACCATGTCCCCGGGGGCCGCCGCTCCCTCGTACAGCTCCACGTCCTGCCACACGAACCCCTCGATGGAGCCCGTGCGGTCCTCCAGCGTGAGTCGGAGGTACCGGTCGCCCCGGGAGCTCACCGCGCTCGACAGAGCGCCCAGCCGGAACAGGTCCACGAACTCCGCCTCAGAGCCCCGGTGCTGCTTGAGGGATCGTACGGTCCGGCGCTTCTGGGCCAAGGGGGTCCTCCATCAAAAAGGGGGGGCGACGAAACCACAAGGGTACCGGGGCGGGCGCCCCCAGGCAAACCCGTGCCCAAGGATGAAAAAAGGAGGGCCGAAGCCCTCCTTTGGGTGCCTATTCTCGGTGGCGCTACTTCTTCTTCGCCGGGGCCTTGGCAAAGGCGCCCATGTCGGCCTTGTCGCCGTGACACAGGGCGCAGAACTTGCCGAGCTCGCTACCCTTGGCCACCGTGCCCCGCAGGTACTTGTAGTTGGGGTTCGAGGGGTGCGGATCGTGGCAGCTCGTGCAGCCCAGGGTGCCGTCCTTACGCAGGAGTTCGGCGGGCACCTTCACCTTGTTGGGCTTCATGCCCACGGGATGGGTCTGGGCGAGGTGGATCGGCACGATGCCCTCGTCCTCGTTGTGGCAGCCCAGGCACAGGGCGGCGTCGCCCTCGGCGCCCTTGCCGGTGGCCGGGTTCTTTTCCTTGGTGTTGGGCGCCACGGCGAGGATGGCCTTGCCCTTAGCGTAGTGGATGGAGTGGCATTCCACGCAGTTGGGGTCGTGGGGGCCATAGGCCCAGGCGGCCGGGGCGGCCAGACCGAGAACGACGGCGGCGGCGAACAGCTTCCTCATAGCTCCTCCTCCTTTGGGGTGGGAATCGCGTCGGCCAAAAGAAAAGTGGAACAAGCGGGAACCCCTCGCCCGGCCCCTCCCCGTGCCGGGCGCCGGTACGCTACCCGATCGGTTCCCGGGGTGTCAAGCCGGAAAACGGGGAATCCGTCGGACCCCGGGCCGGCGCCACTGCGCCTCACGGGGCCCCGGCCTTTCGCCGGGCCGCGAGCAGTTGGTATGCCTCGTCGGTGGGGATCCCGGCCAGCTTTGCGAGTTCCTTGGCCGCCTGGCGGGGCGGGAGCCCCCGGGACTCCACCCGGGAGAGCGAGGTTTCGAGGTCGAGGGGGTCGCCGGCGGGTTCCCTGGGATCCCGTCCGCGCACCCCCCAGCAGACCTCCCCCCGCACCCGGTCCCGGCCCCGCAGTTCGGCCAGGATCTCGGACAGGGCGCCGAAGAGGAACTCCTCGTAGGGTTTGGTCATTTCCCGGGCCAGGGCGGCCTCGCGGTCGCCGAACGCCTCCAGGGCGTCCTCGAGGCTGGCCACCACCCGGTGGGGCGATTCGTAAAACACCAGGGTTTCGGTGCGGCCGGCGAGTTCCGCGAAGAGCCTGCGGCGGGCGGTTCGCCGTTTGGGAGGGAACCCGAAAAAGGAAAACGCGTGGGTGGGCAGCCCCGAGGCACTCAGGAAGGCGGCCACCGCGCTCGGACCCGGCACGGGCACCACCCGGTGGCCGGCCGTGCGGGCCAGACGCACCAGGTCGAACCCGGGGTCGCTGATCCCGGGGGTACCGGCCTCCGACACCAGCGCGATCGTTTCGCCCCGCTCCAGGCGCTCTAGGAGTTGCCGGGCGCGGGCCTCCTCGTTCCACTCGTGGTACGACACGAGGGGCACGCCGATCCCGTGGCGGGCGAGGAGCCTCGCCGCGGTGCGGGTGTCCTCGGCCGCCACGAGGTCCGCTTCGGCCAGGACGCGAAGCGCCCGCAGGGTGATGTCGTCGGGGTTGCCCAGGGGAACCGCCACGACGAAGAGCCGGCCCTTCTCACGGGGGGTCATGGTGCCGCATCGCTCCGGACGAAAGGGGGTGCCGGCACTCTACCCCCCCGGGCCGTGCCGGGAAAAGCCCTGCCCCTTGCGGGGGCCGAAACGCTTGGGTACGTTGCCGGACGCGGGACGCGCCCGGGCCGGTCCGGACGGGCCCCGGGACATACCCCCGAGGGGAGGGAGGCGATGACGCGAACGGCGCGGCAACGGGGCGGCCTCGTGCCGCCGGACGGCGGCCCGGGCGGCCACCGGTAGGGGGAAGCCGATGCTCGCACGGGTGCGGTCGGCCGCGGTGCTCGGGGTCGAGGCCTTTCCGGTGGACGTGGAGGTGGACGTGGCCCACGGGCTCCCATCGTTCACCGTGGTGGGGTTGCCGGATGGGGCGGTCAAGGAGAGCCGCGACCGGGTGAAGTCGGCCATCCGAAACACGGGGTACCGGTTTCCGCCCCACCGGATCACCGTGAACCTGGCACCGGCCGACGTGAAGAAGGAGGGCGCCGGGTTCGACCTGCCGGTTGCCCTCGCGGTCCTAGCCGCCGACCCCGACTTGGCGGTCCCGATCCCGGAAGGGATGGGGTTTCTGGGGGAGTTGGCCCTCGATGGCGGGGTGCGCCCGGTCCGGGGGGTCCTCCCCATCGCCCTGGAGTCCCGCCGGCTCGGGTTTGCGGCGCTGTGCGTTCCCCGGGAGAACGCCGAGGAGGCCGCCGTGGTGGGGGGACTCACGGTGCACCCGGTGGACTCCCTGGGCCAGTTGGTGGAGGGGCTTCGGGGCGGGGGCCTGGAGACGGTCAAGGCCGACCTCGCCCAGCTCCTGGCCGCGCGAGAGACCCACGACGTGGACTACGCCGAGGTCCGGGGGCAGGCCCACGCGAAGCGGGCCCTGGAGATCGCCGCGGCCGGGGGCCACAACGTGCTCCTGGTGGGTCCCCCGGGTTCGGGCAAGACCATGCTGGCCCGGCGGCTTCCCACGATCCTGCCGCCCATGACCTGGGAGGAGTGCTTGGAGACGAGCCGGATCTACAGCGCCATGGGCATCCGGGACGGGGCGAGCCCGCTCGTGGTCCGGCGACCGTTCCGGGCGCCCCACCACACGATTTCCGACGCGGGCCTGATCGGCGGCGGCACGGTGCCCCGGTGCGGCGAGATCAGCCTGGCCCACAACGGCGTCCTGTTTCTCGACGAACTCCCGGAGTTCAAGCGAAACGTGCTTGAGGTGCTGCGCCAGCCCCTGGAGGACGGGGAGGTCACGATCGCCCGGGCGACCACCTCGCTCACGTTCCCGGCCCGGTTCACGCTGGTGGCGGCGATGAACCCCTGCCCCTGCGGGTACTGGGGCGACCCGTACCACGCGTGCGCCTGCTCTCCGGCCGCGCTCCGAAAGTACCGCACCCGGGTGAGCGGGCCGCTCCTCGATCGGTTCGACCTGCAGGTGGATGTGCCGGCCGTGCCGTTTCGGGAGCTCCACACGGGCCCGCCGGGGGAGTCGTCGGCGGAGATCCGGGCGCGGGTGGAGGCCGCCCGCCGGCGCCAGGAGGAGCGCTTTCGCGGCACCGCGATCCGCTCGAACGCCGCCATGTCGAGCCGGGCGGTGCGCCGGTGGGCCACGCCGGCGGCCGACGCCGACCGGATTCTCCGGCACGCGGTGGAGCACCTGGGGCTCTCGGCCCGGGCGTACACCCGGGCCCTCAAGGTGGCCCGCACCATCGCCGATCTGGCGGGGGTCGAGGAGGTGCTCCGGGAGCACGTGCTGGAGGCCCTGCAGTTCCGAACGACCGTGCGCGAGACGCTCTCCCGGGCCTGAGGCCTTGTCAGCCGGGGGGCGCGATGCTATGTTCCCGCGTCTTTCTCTCGTCCGGAGGCGGCGAAGGAGGAGCCATGCCGAAACGGAAGATTCTGTCGAGCCTGGAAGCGGTCTACGACGAGGACGGGGTGGTGTTCTACTGCGACGGCGAGCCCGTGGAGGACATGGAGTTCTCCTGGGAAGACCTGTTCGACGAGGAACTCCGGGCCGAGGCCGCCGAGGAGCTGGCCGAGTACGTGGAGGCCGACGAGCTCGAGGACGTCGACAACCCGGTCCAGGTGATCCTGTCCGAGTTGGCGAAACTGCTTCGGACCCCCGTGGCCCGGAAGGCCTACGAGTCGTTCGAGGAGGAAGACGACGAGGAGGACCTGGACGAGGAGGACGAGGACCTGGACGAGGACGAGGACTAAGCCGGAGTGCGGGGGGCGTCTGTCACGGTTCCGAGGGGCAAGGAGTTGCGGATGCAGTTGCCGAAGGGGTTCAAGCAGGAGGAACTGACCGCGGAGCAGGTGCGCAACCTGCGGGAGGTGGCCCGCCAGGTGCGCGGCGACGTGCTCAAAATGATCCGGGTGGTCGGCGAGGGCCATCCGGCCGGATGCCTGTCGTGCGCCGAGACCCTGGTCACCCTCTACGCCGCCGCCAACGTGCGCCCCAGCGATCCCGACGACCCCAAGCGGGACCGGATCGTGCTGAGTCCCCCCCACCTCACGGCGGCTCTCTATGCGACCCTGGGCCGGTTCGACTTCGTGGACCGGGACGATGCGGTGAGCCTGTTCGCCAAGGCCGGCAGTGTGTTCGAAGGGGCTCCCAACCGGGCGATCCCGGGGGTGGAGTGGACCGGAGGGGTGCCCGGCGCGGGGTTGGCGGCCGCGTGCGGGTTTGCCCTGGCCGGCCGGGTGGCCGGGGCCAAGAACCAGGTGTTCGTGGTCATGAGCGACGGCGAGCAGCAGCGGGGCATCGTCGCCGAGGCCCGCCGGTTCGCCAAGCGCAACCGCCTGAACCAGATCACGGCGCTCATGGATGCCAACGGGGTGGTGGCCACCGGGAAGGCGGCCGAGGCGTACCTCCAGAGCATCAAGTACGAGTACATCGCCGACGGCTGGGACGTGATCGAGGTGAACGGCCACGACCCCGATGACATCTACCGGGCCATCCGCCGGGCCATCCAGATCCAGAGCGCCCCGGTGCTCGTGGTGGCCCGGACCACCTCGGGATACGGGGTCTCGTTCATGGAGAACGATCCCAAATACCACGAGGTGCGGTTCTCGGAGGACGAGTACCAGGAGGCCATGCGGGAACTCCGCCTGGAGCCGGCCCTGGAGGAGGAACGGGAATACCGCACGGCGTTCGGAGAGTTCGATCTGAGCACCGAGGACGAGCCCGAGGACGCGCCGGTTTTGGAGCTCCCGGAGGGGGGCCGGGAGTACGGGGCCGGCGAGAAGGTCTCCGGGAACGAGGCGCTGGCCGCGGTGCTCCACGACGTGGTGGAGGCCCAGGCCGCCTCCGACACCGCCGGGCCGGTCGTCCTGTTCGAGGGAATGGTGGCCGTCGGCCGGGGGGTGGTGAGCCTGCCGAAGCCCAAGGACCGGTTCTTCGAGGTGCGCGGGCAGCACGACACGGTCGCCCTTACCCTGGGGACGTTCAGCCTCTCGGGCGGGGTGCCGGTGTGGCTCGCCCGGGGCACCGACGCCCTGGAGGGGGCGTTCCAGAGCCTGCGGCTCGACGGGATCAACCGCACCCACGTCAAGCTGTTCGCGGGGGGGCTGGGGCTCGACGGCGGCCGCCGCGGCCGGGCCGGGCTTTGCCTCGACTACGTGAGCCTGGTGGAGAACCTGCCGGGATGGCGCCTGGTGTTCCCGGCCGACGTAAACCAGCTCGACCGGGTGGCCCGGGCCGTGTTCGCCGAGCCCGGCAACTGGGTCGTGGGCATCTGGGACGGGCCGACCCCGGTGGTGCTCGACGCCGACGGAAAGCCCCTGTTCGGTTGCGGCTACACCTTCGAGTACGGCCGGGTCGACGTGATTCGGCCCGGAGATTCGGGCGTCATCCTGACCACGGGACCCCTGGTGTTGGACGCGATCGAAGCGTGGGAGGCCTTGAAGGAGCGGGGCATGGAACCGGCCGTGCTCCACGTGCCGTCGCCGGGCGCCCTGTTGGAGGTGGAGGATCCGGAGCTCCTGCAGCACCTGCGCAAGGGCCGGGTCATCACCTACGAGGACCACAACGTGCGCACCGGCCTCGGGGCCCGTGTGGCCGACGTGATCGCGACCCGGGGCATCTCGTGCCGGCTCCTGGCCGTGGGCGTGGAGGGCGTGGGCATGGCCGGCGAGGCCGGCGAGGCCCGCCGGCGGTTGGGGCTCGACGCCGGCGCCCTGGTGGCCCGGGCCGCGAAGTTCCTCAAGCGGTGAGGGCCGGGTGACCCCCCTGCACGACGTCTCCCCCCCGGTCCCGGCGCCGGGGGAGCAGGAGCGCTTGCTGGACGAGTGGGGTGTGCCGCCCCACATCCGCCGCCACAGCCGACAGGTGGCCCGGGTGGCTCGCGTGCTGGGCGGCTGGCTGCGGCGGTTCGGGGAGGAATCCCTCGACCTCGCGTTGCTCGACGCGGCGGCCGTGCTCCACGACGTGGCCAAGGCCCGGTGCTTCGGGTCGCTCCAGGACCACGCGAGGGAGGGCGCGGAGATCCTCCGGGAGGCCGGGTACGAGGCCGTGGCCGACCTGGTCGGCCAGCACGTGGAACTCGCCTCCTTCGACCCCGAAGGCCCGGTGGGGGAGGCCGAGGTCCTCAACTACAGCGACAAGCGGGTCCGCCACGAGGAGGTGGTGAGCCTGGCCGAGCGGTTCGAGGACCTGATCCACCGCTACGCCAAGGGAAACGCCGAGGCCGAGGCCCGGATCCGGGCCAACTGGGACCGCACCCGGCGCCTCGAGGAAAAGCTGTTCCGATCCCTGCCGTTCACCCCCGATGACCTGACCCGGGCGGTCCGGGATTCGGCCCTCGAGGGCTGAGTTCCTGGCAAAGGGGCCCCCGGGGGAACCCCGACCCCTTCTGGATTCCCCTACACGCGTCCGCGCGCCGGTCCCGCGCCCCCGCGGGTTGTGGGGCCGCGGCCGGGTGTGTTTGAATCCATCCCCTTACGGTTTCGTTTTGCGGAGGCGCGGCCATGGCCCGATGCGACCGGTGCGGCGTGGATCTGCCGGCGGGCAGCCTCAAATACCTGGTGACGATCCACGTGACGGCCGATTTCGACGGCGTGCTGCCCGACCAGGGGGAGATGGAGGACCTGGAGGCGTTCATGCGGGCCATCGACGCGCCGGACTCCCCAGAGGCCGGAAAGGACGTGTACCAGTCCCAGGGGTTTCTCCTGTGCCCCGCGTGCAAGGCGTCGTTCCTGGACGATCCCCTGGGCCTCCGGGCCGCGGGGGAGTCCCAGGCCAGCCGGGGGAGGGTCCATTGACGGCGCGACGTGCCGTCTCCCTGACCCGGCCCCTGTGCCCCCTGGGGAGGGGACGCTCCTGCAGGTTTCCGCTGGCGACGAGATGGGGCTCGGAAGCGGGTGAGCCGCCGGGCCGCCCGGCGGCCGAGCCGCCCAGCCCCTCGTAAGGACCCCATGCGATACGGACGCGCACTGCTCGAGGTGGAAAAGCCGGGCCGGTACGAGGGCCTGGAGGTCGGGGCCGTGGTCCAGGACTGGGCCGCGGCCCGGGTGCGGGTGGCCCTGTGCTTCCCGGACGTGTACGAGATCGGCATGAGCCACGCGGGCCTGCCGGTGCTCTACCACGCCCTGAACCGCGCCGAGGGGGTCCTGGCGGAGCGGGCCTACGCCCCGTGGAAGGACATGGAGGCCCTCCTGCGCCGGCGGGGCTGGCCCCTGGTGACCCGGGAATCGGGCCGGCCCCTCCGGGAGTTCGACCTCGTGGGGTTCACGCTGCCCTATGAGCTCTCGATCACCAACGTGCTCCTGATGCTCGATCTCGGCGGGATCCCCCTGCGGGCCGCCGACCGGACCGAAGGCGACCCGCTGGTGGTGGCCGGGGGGCCCGTGGCGGCCAACCCGGAGCCCTTCGCCCCGTTCTTCGACGCCGTGTTCGTGGGCGACGGGGAGGAGGCCGTGGTGGAGATGGCCCGGGTGCTGGAGGCCGCCGGCCCCGACCGGGCGGCCCGGCTGGAGGCCCTGGGACGGGTGGAGGGGGTGTACCTGCCCGCGCGCACCCGGCCCCGGTTCGAGGCCGGCCGGTTTGCGGGGTTCGAGCCCCCGGTGCGGGTGCGACGGCGGGTGCTTCCGGACCTGGCCGACGCTCCTCCGCCGGAGCGGCCCCTCGTGCCCTTCATCGGCACCGTCCACGACCGGCTCTCCGTGGAGGTGTGCCGCGGGTGCACCCGGGGGTGCCGGTTCTGCCAGGCCGGGTTCTACTACCGGCCCGTGCGGGAACGGCCGGCCGGGCAGGTGCTCGAATCGGTCGGCCGGGGGCTCGCCGAAACCGGGTACGACGAGGTGGGGCTCCTGTCGCTCTCGACCGGGGACTACTCGGCGATCGGCCCCCTGCTCGTCCGGCTCATGGCCGAGCACGCCCCGAAGCGCACGGCCGTGAGCCTGCCGAGCCTCCGGGTGGACAGCCTCGACGACCGGGTGCTCGAGGAGATCCGCCGGGTGCGGAAAACCGGGTTCACCCTGGCCCTCGAGGCCGGAACCGATCGGCTTCGCCGGGTCATCAACAAGAACATCACCGAGGCTGAGATCTTCGGCGCGGTCCACAAGGTGTTCGCGGCCGGCTGGAAGGGCCTGAAGCTCTATTTCATGATCGGGCTTCCCACCGAGACCCCCGAAGACCGGGAGGCCATCGTGGAGCTCGTGCGCCGGGTGGCCCAGGCCGCGCCCAAGGGCCGGGGCCGGGTGGGGGTGAGCCTCTCCACCTTCGTGCCCAAGCCCCACACGCCGTTCCAGTGGGCCCGGCAGATCGGGATCGCCGAGACCGAGGAGATCCAGGCGTTTTTCAAGGAACGCCTGCGCCGGGGCAACGTGGAGCTGCGCTGGCACGACGCCCGGATGAGCCTGCTCGAGGGGGTGATCGCCCGGGGCGACCGGCGGCTCGCCGACGTGATCGAGGCGGCCTACCGCCGGGGCTGCCGCATGGACGCCTGGACCGGGGAGTTCCGGTGGGACCTCTGGGAGGAGGCGTTCGCCGAGGCCGGGCTCGATCCCGAGGCGTTCCTCGCCGAGCGCGACCCGGGCGCGCCCCAGCCCTGGGACGTGGTGGACCTCGGGGTGGACCCGGCGTTCCTCAGGGGCGAATGGGAGCGGGCCCAGCGGGCGGAGCCCACCCCCGACTGCCGGGACGGGGCGTGCCAGGGGTGCGGGTTGTGCGATTTCGACGAGGTTCGGCCTCGAAAAAGCCCGCCGGCCGAGTACCCGCCCCGGGCCGAGCCGCCGGAGGAAACCGAGGACCTCTCCCAGGTGCCCCGGGTCCGGTTCCGGTTCGAGAAGATGGGCCCGGCCTCGTTCCTGGCCCACCTGGAGACCGTGGGCGCGCTCCACCGGGCCCTGCGGGCCGCCGGCGTGGACCTCGTGTACTCCCGGGGGTTCCATCCCCAGCCCCGGCTGGTGCTGGGGCCGGCCCTGCCGCTCGGCACGGAAAGCCGGGCGGAACTGGCCGACGTCAAGGTGTGGACCGTGCCGCCCCTGGCCGAGACGCAGGAACGGCTGAACGCCCACCTGCCCGAGGGCCTGCGGGTGGACGCCCTGTGGGTGTTGGGCCCCGACGCCAAGGGGCTTACCGGTGGGAACACCCGGGAGGAGTACGAGGTGGTGCCCTCGGCCGAGGCCGATGCGGCGGTGCGGGACCAGGGAGGGTGGCCCGCCCGGATCGAGGGGTTCTGGGCTGCGGCCGGGTTTCCGGTGGTGAAACGCCGGAAAAACAAGGCCGACCGCGTGTTGGACGCCCGGCGGTTCGTGGAGGGGCTGTGGGCCGACGCCGGCCGGGTGTTCGTGCGGATCCGCCGCGACGAGAACGGCACGGCCGTGACCCCGGAGGACCTCCTGCACACCCTGGCCGGGCTGCCCGACGGCGTGCGGGCCTGCGAGCGCATCGTGAAGGTGCGGATGCGCCTCGCGTGACGGGACCGGGTATGCGGGGTACCACGGAGGGCACGGAGAACGCGGAGGAGAGACGATCCTGCTTCCGGGCCGGGCCGCCCGCGTGCGAGCCGGTACGGGGGACTCACGCCGCCGGGCGGAGGCGTTCCGGCGGGCCGTTCTCGCCAGGGTGACGGGCTTTTTCCCACTTGGGGCGGGGAAGGGGTTTGGCTTCCTAGCCGCCGAGCCTTCCAGCTTCCCAGCTTTCCAGCTTTCCAGCCGACAGACCGGAGCCGACCATGGCCGACACCGAAGCCGCCCCCAGCGTCTCCAAGGAGATCGTGATCAACGCGACCCCCCAGGACACCCGGGTGGCGCTCCTGGAAAACAAGGTCCTGACGGAGCTCTACATCGAGCACGTGAAGGACCGCCGGGTCGTGGGGAACATCTACAAGGGCCGGGTGGTGCGGGTGCTGCCCGGCATGCAGGCGGCCTTCGTGGACATCGGGCTCGAGAAGGCGGCGTTTCTCTATGTGTCGGACGTCTATTCCGACCAGCGGGAGTACGAGGAGCTGTTCGGGTTGGAGGAGGACGCGGACGACGTGCCGCTGCGGCCCTCGAAACCGGCGGCCCCCATCGAGGATCTCCTCCACGAGGGCCAGGAGATCCTGGTGCAGGTGGCCAAGGAGCCCCTGGGCCGCAAGGGGGCGCGGATCACCCAGTACGTGAGCCTCCCCGGCCGGCACGTGGTGTATCTGCCCCACGTGAGCCACGTGGGGGTGTCGCGCCGGATCACCGACGACGCGGAGCGGGCCCGGCTGCGGGAGGTGGTGGCGGGGCTTCGCACCGGCCCCGGCGGGTTCATCGTGCGCACCGCGGCCGAGGGGTGCTCCGAGGACGACATCGGGCCGGAGATGGAGTTCCTGACCCGGCTGTGGGACGACATCGTGGAGCGTTCGGCCCGGGTGTCGGCCCCCAACCTGCTCCACTGCGACCTCGACATCTCGTTCCGGGCCATCCGCGACCTCTACACCCCCGAGGTCAAGCGGATCGTGGTGGACTCGGCCGAGGAGTACCGGAAGATCCTGGACTTCGTCACCACCTACGTGCCCAAGGCCCGGCCCTTGGTGGAGCTCTACAACCGGCCCGAGCCGATCTTCAGCTTCTACGACATCGAGATCGAGATCTCCAAGGCCCTGGAACGGCGGGTGTGGCTCAAGAGCGGCGGCTACATCGTGATCGAGCGCACCGAGGCCCTCACGGCGATCGACGTCAACACCGGCTCCTACGTGGGCAAGCGCAACCTCGAGGAGACGATCCTCAAGACCAACCTCGAGGCCGCCCGGGAGATCGCCTACCAGCTTCGGCTCCGGAACATCGGCGGGATCATCATCATCGATTTCATCGACATGGAGGTGGAGGAGAACCGCCGGAAGGTGTTCGAGACCCTGGAGGCCGAGCTCAAGAAGGACAGGGCGAAGACGAATCTGCTGGAGATCTCGAGCCTGGGGCTCGTGGAGATGACCCGCAAGCGGGTCCACGAGGACCTGGGGCGGATGCTGTGCGAGCCGTGCCCCTACTGCGAGGGCAAGGGGTACGTGCGAAGCCGCGCCACCGTGGCCTACGATGTGTTCCGGGAGATCCGGCGGCGGCGCCACCACCTCGTGTCGGACACCATCGTCGTGGAGGCCCACCCCGAGGTGGTGCACTACCTCTACGACGAGGAGCGGTCCGGGCTGGAGGCCCTGGAGAAGACCCTCGGGAAGCAGATCGTGCTGAAGGCCCGCCCGGGGCTCCACCAGGAGGAGTTCCGGATCGCGGAGGGAAAGGGCTGAGCGGCGGGGCGGCGGGGCGGCGAGGCGGCTGGGCGGCTGGGCGGGTTCCGCCGGGATGGGCGGCCGGAAAGAACGGCCGGTTCGGGGCCCCTGTAGGAGCGGCGTCCACGCCGCGATCCGGGCCATAGGCCCGCAACAGAGAGTCCGCCTCCGCCATCGCGCCCCTCCTGCCGGGTGCGCTGGCAAATATCTGCGGATCTTCGGCGCTCTCGCTTCCCGGCCTCCTAGATTCCTAGCTTTCCAGCCGTCTCCCAGCCTTCCAGCCTCCCTCACACCTGCTCCCGCTCGGCCAGCCGCAGGTACATCAGGGCCTTGGGGTTTTCCGGCGACCGCTCCAAGACCCGGTTCCACTCCTCCACCGCAAGCTCCACGTCGCCGCGGCTGTAGTGGGTGATGCCGAGCTGGATGCCGGCCTCGGTGTAGTGGGGGTGCTCCCGCTTGACCCGCTCGAACTCGGCGATGGCCTCCTCGTACCGGCCCATGTCCCGGTAGAGCACGCCCACCCGGGTGCGCAGATCGGGGAAGGTGGGCCCCAGGTTCAGGGCCTTTTGGTACTCGGCCTCGGCCTCGGCCAGCATGCCCAGGCTGTGGTAGATCTCGGCGATGTCGGCGTGGAGGTTGGCGAGCCGGCCCTTGATATAGGGGTCCACCGCGCCCTGGTCCACCCGGGAGGCCCGCCGGGCCTTCTGGAACGCCTCGGCCGCGTCGTCGTAGCGTCCGAGCTCATTGAGAACCACGGCCAGGTTCAGGAGCGCCTCGGTGTAGTGGGGGTTGATGTCGAGGGCCTCCCGGAACAGGTCCACCGCCCCCTCCCGGTCGCCCTTGCTGAAGGCGATCGCCCCCAGCATGTTGAAGATGTCGGCGAACCGGCACCCCATGCCGAGGAGCTTCCGGAGGTACCGCTCGGCCTCGTCGTACCGGCCGTCCGCAAAGGCCTCGCGGCCCAGGTGGGTGAGTTCCACGATCGCCGAGTCCACGCGAACACCTCCCTTCGGTCTGCCGGGCGGCCGGAGGCCGTTCCCGCGATGTCCGTGCACGCGCCGCGCGGTGGCGGGGTTCGCCCCCCCACCCGCCCCTCTACTGCGCCTCGGCCCGTTCGCGCTCGGCCTCGGGCTGGATCTGGAGCGCGAGTTGGAGGGCCTCGTCCCTGAGGGGTGACTCCGGGTAGGCCTGCACGAGCCCCTGGAGCCGCTCCAGGGCGGCGGTGAAGCGCTGTTTACGCAGGTAGTACCGGGCCACGTACATCTCGTGGGCGGCCAGGCGCTCCCGGAGTTCCCGCACCTTCTCCTGGGCCTCGGCCGCGTACTCGCTCTTGGGGTGGGCGTAGAGGAGCTTCTGGAACGCCTCGAGCGCTCTGTGGGTTGGAGTTTGGTCCTTGTCGGGGGGTTGGCTGATCTCGTAGTAGCTCATCCCCCGGCGGAAGAGGGCGTAGGGGACCTTGGGGTGGGTGGGGTGGAGCTCCTCGAAGCCCCGGTAGGCCGCGGCGGCCTCCTCGTACTTCTCCTGCCGGTAGAGCATGTCGGCCTCGAGGAGCTCGGCCTCGGTGGCGAACTTGGAGAAGGGGTGGTCGTCCCGGATCCGGTCGATGAGCTGCTGGGCCTCCTCGTACCGGTACTTCTCCACGGCCTCCTGGGCCCGGGTGTAGAGTTCGGCCGGGGAGAGGTCCTCCAGGCGCTGGGCGCCCCAGCATCCGGCGAGAAGTCCGGCGAAAGCCAGGCAGAGGAGAAGCCGCAGGGGTCGGGACAAGGCGTGCCTCCGTGGTTGGCGAAAACCCTACCGGCAAAGCCCGGGCGCGTCAACGCCGCAGGGCCGCAAGGGAGCTCTTGTAGGGGGGACGGGCCACCCCCCGCTCGGTGACGATGGCGGTGACGAGTCCGGCCGGCGTGACGTCGAAGGCCGGGTTCCACACCCCCACGCCCTCCGGGGCGATCCGGGCGCCGCCGCAGTGGGTGACCTCGGAGGGGTCGCGCTCCTCGATCGGGATCTCGTCGCCCGAGGCGAGGGAGAAGTCGATGGTGGACAGGGGGGCCGCCACGTAGAAGGGGATCCTGTGCTCCCGGGCCAGAACGGCCAGGGAATAGGTGCCGATCTTGTTGGCCACGTCGCCCGTGGACGTGATCCGGTCGGCCCCCACGACCACGGCGTCCACCCCGCCGAGCTTCATCCGGTACCCGGCCATGTTGTCGGTGATCAGGGTGACCGGGATCCCGTCCTTGTGGAGTTCCCAGGCGGTGAGTCGGGCCCCCTGGAGGAACGGCCGGGTCTCGTCGGCGAGCACCCGCACCCGCTTACCGGCCTCGGCCGCGGCCCGGATCACCCCCAGGGCCGTGCCGTACCCGGCCGTGGCGAGGGCCCCGGCGTTGCAGTGGGTGAGCACGGTGCAGGGGTCGGGGAGGAGTTCGGCCCCCAGCCGGCCCATGGCCCGGCAGGCCTCGAGGTCCTCGGCCTCGATGGCCCGGGCCTCGGCCTCCAGGGCGCTGACGGAGTGCGCCGGGTCGGCCCAGGTGCTTTCCAGCACCCCCCGCAACCGGTCCAGGGCCCAGAACAGGTTCACGGCCGTGGGCCGGGTGCGGCCCAGTCGCCCGGCCGCGGCCTCCACCCGCTCCCGGAACCGCTCGGCCGGCTCTGCCCGGGCGGCCCGGGCCGCCAGCACCAGGCCGTAGGCCGCCGTGACCCCGATGGCCGGGGCCCCGCGCACCACCATGTCCTCGATGGCCCGGGCCACGGCCTCGGCGTCGGCGTAGGTGTGGACGATCTCCTCGGTGGGGAGCCGGCGCTGGTCCAAAAGCCGCAGGGCCTCGCCGGTCCACTCGATCGGTCGAACCGTGTTCATGGGATCACCCCGGTGGACGAGGAAAACGGGCGGGCGAGTGTACCACGCCCGCCCGTTTGCCTCTACCCGACTTCCAGGGTGACCCCCACTGCGGCAAAGGAAAACCGCTCGCCCAGGGCGGCCGCCAACCGAGATGCCACCCCAAGCCCCGTACAGTGGGACGCGGCCAGGCGCTTCACCTCGAACTCGGCCAGGTGGTCCAGTGTCTGTTCGAATTGGCGGTCCTGGGCGAATCCCAGGTGGGTACCCCCCACCACGGTGTGGATCGGCCGGTTGGGCATCCTGGAGCGGATGTGCCGGAGGGTGTTGACGAGGCCCGCGTGGGCGCACCCCAGGACCACGACGAGCCCCTCCGGGGTGTCCAGCACGAGGGCCTGATCGTCCAGCAAGGGGTCCTGACGCCACCTCCCCGGGCCGTCGGGGAGCTTCATCGTGGGATCCGTGGGTTCGAAGTCCGTCACACGTGGGATTTCCCCGGTGAGGAAAACCCCGGGGCCGATCTCCCGGAACTCCCGGGCCACGTCGAACCGGGCGCCGAGGCTCTCGAGAAATTCGCGCTTGAAGGGAATCCCGATCTCCCGCTGGTTTCCGTCCTTCACCCAATAGCGGGTGAGAAACGCATCCGGGTGGGCGAACACGCTCACGGGGCGGGTTTGGGCCCGAAGGGCGTCGGGAAGCCCCGTGGTGTGGTCGTAGTGCCCATGGCTCAGGGCGATCCCCCGCGCTCGAGAGAGGTCGATGCGCAACGCCGCCGCGTTTCGGGCCAGGCCCACCCCCTGGCCGGTGTCGAACAACCACTCCCCGTCGGGCGTTTCGACCCACGCGGCCCAGCCGTGTTCCCCCACCAGGCCGAACGGGGCCGCGACGCTGTTTTCGCACAGAACGCGGATTCGGTATGCCACGGCTGCCTCCTTTCGGGTTGTCGGACCGGAGTCTACTTCTTCTTCGGCGCCGTCACCACGAAACTCGTGACCCCCACCCCGAAGTTGTTGGTGGCCGGATCCGCCGCCGTCACGACGATGCGGTAGTTGCCCGGTTTCTCCGGCCGATACGTTGTGCGGAACCGGCTGGTGCTGCCGGCATAGGCCAGGTCCAGGTGCGCGACGGGTTCTCCGTTCCTCTCGACCGTGGCTTTCACCGCATACCGGTTGGCATCCCATAGCCCGTCGGGTTTGATGGGGCAGCCGCACATCATGCCCACCTGTGCCTCCACCGGGATTTCGTCGCCCAAGGCAAAAAACTGGTGGGGGGCCGGCGACACCGGATACACCAGGAACCCCTGAATGTCGAAGACGATGCCGTCGCCGGTAATGTCCTGTCCTGGCAGCACCCAGAGCGTGCGGGACGCCTCCTGAACGTTGTTGCCGGCCGCCAAGGGACC
Source organism: Deferrisoma palaeochoriense (assembly GCF_054656955.1). Taxonomy (NCBI): domain Bacteria; kingdom Pseudomonadati; phylum Thermodesulfobacteriota; class Deferrisomatia; order Deferrisomatales; family Deferrisomataceae; genus Deferrisoma; species Deferrisoma palaeochoriense. The sequence continues at coordinate 1,307 of NZ_BAAHXI010000011.1, read as the reverse complement.
CCGGAGCACCACCTTGACCTTTGTGGGCCGGTAGATGTCGATCGCGGCCACGAACGCCGCGGTGGCATCGTTCGACAACCGCTGGCCCCTTGCCGCCGGTTCTTTCATCAGAACGTTCGTGTTGCCCGTGCCCCCTTCGATCCGACCGGAGGCGAGCAGCGCCCCGGTGACGGCGTCGTATACCGCGACATCCATGCCGCCGACCCCGGAGCCGATGAACTTCGCGTCGTGCGCTCGGGCCCGGATGGTGAGATGGGTCTGGGCCGCGGAAGCCGCGGCCGACCAGATGAGTGTGAGGACAAAGAGGGTAGAGAGAATCGATCGTTTGCGCATGACGTCCTCCTTTCGGGTTGTGGTGTGGCGTCGGCACACGCCGGAATCCCTGCAGGGAAGTGGCGCGCAGAATCGTTTTGCCACAGCCTGGACACTCAGCAAGCAGTTTCTCGGTAAATTGCGGAATATTGGATGCCGAAGGGCGGCCCGCGGTTACCAAAACCAACGGACGTCTTGTCAGATCCTTCTGGTCGCTACGGAAACCAGCGGGTGGGGGGGCGGGTGGAGAGTGGGGTGCGGCCGTACCGGTGAACAGAAATCAGAATTCAGCCGACAGGATTCGGTGGCGCCGATGTGCACCGACCTCTGTCCCCTGATGTCCGATTTCTGACACGGAGGCCCTTTGCCCCCCAAGACGCGGGCGACGACTCCGTGTCAGTTGGAAGCTCCGGTAGGCCGCGAGGCGCGGCCTGTTCGCAGAAATAAGAACTTCCGCCTCGGCCACACGGTGAACCGTGGCCGTCTGGACCACGGGACCGAAGACCGCGAGACCGGCAACCGTGGATTGAAGTTACTTGGAAGCTCCCCAACGCCCCTTTGGGGCCCCACTGTGCATGACAGTAACGCCCGAGACGTGGCTCAGGGGTAGGAGCGGCGTCCCCGCCGCGATCCGGGCCGAAGGCCCGAAGGAACATGGTCGCGGCTCGAAAGCCGCTCCCACGAGTAGGGACAACCGCCGACGCTGGAATCCCAAAGGATTTTCGCGTCCTAGCGTCCTAGCCTCCTAGCGTCCCAGCGGGAAGTTACTTGGAAGATCCAGAACTCCCTCCACCCATGCCCCAGCCTACCGGGCTGACAACCGCGTGAGAAGGCGCGGCGGAAAGGGTGCCGCACTCGCGCCCGGCCGGAACCAGTCCCCCGCCCGCCTCCGGCAATACGTTTGACAATGTCATTAAGTTTAGCCGACAGGCTTGTAGGCCTGGATCTTGTGGCGATTCCTCACACGTTTCTGCCGGGGGTAGCTCCGGCCTGGG
>NZ_BAAHXI010000010.1:0-72495 GCF_054656955.1 Deferrisoma palaeochoriense | reverse complement strand
GGACATGCGGACGGGTTTCCGTCCGTGGGCTGGCGCGCGAATTCCGGCAGAGGGAAAGCGGTTCAAGGCCTCCGGCCGATTGGCCGATCCGTGTGGGCGGAGCCCGTTGCTGGCGCGGGGTGGGTAGCGCGTCCGAACGCAGCGGGCTAGGATGCGGCGTAGTGGGAGTCGGGGGAAAACTTTAGAACCTGTCAACGCCCCCTCCCCTGTTCATAGTGGGAGTCGGGGGAAAACTTTAGAACCTGTCAACGCCCCCTCCCCTGTTCACCTCTCCCGCTGGGCTGGCCACACCCAACCATGGGGGGAGGGAAGGGGGGAACTTCGTGTAACTGCCGGACGGGAGCAAGCATGGCTATCGTCTACACCTTAAACACGATCGCTTGGACCGCGGTAACCGCGCTCGCTCTATTCGGGGGACAGGTGATCTTCTCCGCGAGTAAAGGGCTGGGATTTGCCTCGATTCCCCTCGGGTTGTGTGCGACGTATTGTTTGGCGTGTGTTTTCGGGGCAGCGTATGCACGTGGTGTCAGTTCGGTGGTTGCGCGGAAGGAGGGGGAATTTCCTCTGGACGACTCCGGGCGGGAGGCGATACTCCAGTATCTCCGTATCACCTCTGACACTCTCGCGGTGGGATTGTGCCGACCCTTGATCCCCATCGCCCCATGGCTGCTCTCGATTCTTGGGTTGAAGGCCGGCAGGGGGCTCGTTGTGATGGGAAAAATCCTCAACGCCGACCTTGTGCGGGCTGGGGATGGGGTGTTGATCGGGGATGGGGCATTGGTAACGGGGCACGTGGTTCATGCGGGAAAAAACGTACTGCGCCGAATCGTGTTGGAGGACGGGGTGACGGTCGGCGTCCGGGCCGTGGTGATGCCGGGGGTGGTGGTCGGCCGGGGCAGTGTGATCGCGGCGGGGGCGGTGGTGCCGATCGGCACCCGGATCCCACCGGGGGAGGTGTGGGGGGGGGTGCCGGCCAGGTTTATCGGCCGCGTTGCCGAGGGTGGAGGTGCTCCGTGAACTGGCTCGATGTGGTTGGGGTGGTGGCCTTTTCGTCGGGGCTGGTTTCTCTGGGGTGGGTTTCCCGGTTTCGGGGCTACGTCGAGGGTTGGTTCGGGCGGCCGGACCAGCGCGTGGCCGACGAGAGCCTCCCCCCGGTTACCCTGATCCTGCCCTGCAAGGGCGTCGACCCGGGATTCGAGCAGAATGTCGAGGCCCTGCTCTCCCAGAACTACCCCGACTACGAGGTCATTTTCACCCTTGCCACGCGGGACGACCCGGCGTGGGCGGCGTTGGAGCGACTGGCGGGGACCCGCACTTGGGGCCCCCCGATCCGGTTCGTGGAGGCCGGGGTGTCCGACCGGCGTGCCCAGAAACTCACCAACCTCTTGGCGGCGGTGGAGGCGGCGCGCCCGGAGACCCAGGTGTTCGCCTTTGTGGACTCCGACATTCGCCCGCGCGCCGAGTTCTTGCGCCACCTCGTGGAACCGCTTGCCGACCCGGCCGTCGGCGCGACCACAGGGATCCGATGGTATCAGCCGCCGCGGTTCACGGCGGGTTCCGCGCTGCGAACCCTGTGGGCCGCTGGCGCCTATCCCATGCTGGTCAACACCAGGACGAACTTTGCGTGGGGCGGGGCAAACGCGATCCGGCGGAGCGTGTTCGAGCGCGGAGGGGTCCGGCGACGGATGGACCGGGCCGTGAGTGACACGTTTGCGATCACCGAGTCGGTCAAATCGCTGGGGCTGGAGGTGCGGTACGTTCCGCCCTGCACCGTGGTGTCCCACGAGGGGAGCACGCTCGCGGAAACCTGGGAGTGGACCAACCGGCAGACCGTGATCAGCCGGGTCTACAGCCCGGCGTTCTGGTGGGCCGTGTTTCTCACCTACAGTCTGAACGTGGCCTGCGGCGTCGCCGGACTGGGGGCGGCGGTCGGCGCGGTCTGGCATGGGGCACCCGGCCTGGGCCTCACGGCGGCGCTCCTTCTTTCGCCTTGGATCCTCCAGTCGGCCGGCGTGGCCCAGGCCCTTCCGGCTATCGCGCGCCTGGTTCCGGACGTCTGGCCGAGCATCCGGAAGGCCAGGTGGCGGTTGATCGGCTGGGCCCCGGTGGCGGGGTTGCTGATCCTCGCGAACTCGTTGTACTCGCTCACCACGAGGCGCATCGTGTGGCGCGGCGTGGCGTATGAGCTCCTGTCGCGGGAAGATACGCGGGTCCTTGGGGGATGAGGGGGCGGGAGAAGGGGCGGCGGCTCACGTGTGAGGCTGTCCGGTGAAGCAAGAACACAAACACCCCCGGCGGGCGGGACCCGCCGGGGGTGTTGTTTACGAAAGCGCGCGCTGGATTAGCCGCAGTTCTTCTTCCGCCGGCGGGCCGCGCCGGCCATGCCGAGTAACCCGCTGCCCAAGAGCACCATGGTGCCGGGTTCCGGCACTACGCTCGCACGCATGTCGTCCGAGTCGTAAAAGCTCCACCCGGAGGGGTTCCCGCTCGCCACGTTGCTGTCGAAGTCCGGCTGTCCCGGCACATAGATGTCGGAGGTAAACTGGAAGGGATAGAAGTTGCCCGAAGCGAAGGGAAACTCGTAGCGCTCCATGTCCCACAGATTCGTGTTGTTCCACAGCCACATCGGGTCGTCTTGGAGCGTTAGCATGCCCTGGTTCGTCGTAGTGTCGTCCACGGTGACGCCGGTACCGGCTAACGTGCCCCCCTGGTTGGTCGTTGCGCGGAGATCGCCCCAATCGAGTTTCAGGAGCGGGGTCCCGTCGGACGCGGCCGCGAATGCGTTTGCCCGGTTTCCCGTGTTCAGGTTGGCGAGAAGCCCTCCGTCGTCCGAAAGGTCGTCGTCAAAGTAGATCTTAACGGTAGCACTGCTGAAGGTAAACACGGTCTCAAAGACGTTGTTCGAGAAGGGGTCAGGGCTCGTGCTGCCAACGATGAGTCCTTCGAAAACGCCGGTGATCTCTTGCCCTGGGAACGATGAGGGACTCCAAACCTCTTCGTTGGTCCCGGCCTTGAGGAAGCTGTCAAGGTAGAAAACCCCCCGGACCTGGTCGCCAGGTTGAGGCGAAAGGGGGAGGGTGTTCCCCTGAGCCTTTATAAGTTCCTCCCAGCTCGAAAACTCCAGGATGATGTCGCCGGCCGGCAGTGCCGGGACAGCCAACGCCGTGCCCGCGCCCCCGATCGCGAGGATGGCGGCACCTGCCGCCCCGACCAATGTTGCCTTCCACTGTCTCATGTCTCTCCCTCCTTCGTGTGGGGTAAACGTGGGCCACTCCCGTCCGGTGGGAGCGCCCGGTTGTCCGCCAACTGTGTCAGGGGGAGATGCAACGTGTGTGCCAAGTGTTTGGAGGGCGCCGGCTAAGGACAAACGGGCGAAAACGCAGGCCGGGAATGACAGGGGGACACGAGCGTGGGAAGAATTTTTCCACTTCTGGGAAGCGGAAGGGGGGTAACCGGTTTCCGCTTTATCGCCGCGAGGGGGGCAGGCCCTCACACGTGGCCCAGGGCGTCTACGACCGGGATGCGGGCCGCGCGGCGGGCGGGCCACACCGACGAGCCGAGGGCCAGCAAGGCGAAGAACACGGCGGACACGAGAAGCGTTTCGGGGCTAAGGTCGGCCTCGACTCGCACGGTGCCCGCTACCCCGGGCGGGGTGTAAGAGAGAATGCCAGTGCGAAGCGCAAGGTGCGCGGCCAACGACAGCGCCGCCCCGCCGAGGCTGCCGGCCGCCCCAAGCACGAGTCCCTCGAGGGCGAACAACTGCAGGGCGGCGCGGGGCTTGAGCCCGATCGCCCGCAGGGTGCCCACCTCGCGGACCCGCTCGAACACCGCCATGGACATGGTGTTGACAACCCCCATGACCACGATGAGGAGCACGATCGAGAACAAGAAGAGGAACACCACGTCGAGGTACGCTTTGACCTTGCGGTAGTAGTCCGAAAGTTCGTCCCAGGTCCGGCAGGTGACCGCAAGGCCCTGCAAACGCAACTCCCGTTCAATGGTGCGCCGTACCCGGTCGGCGTGGGAGCCGTCGCGAAGCAGAACGCCGACCCGGCTGGCCCCGTCGAAGTCCAAAAGGTCCCTCGCGGCCCGTAGGGACATCTTCAGGTACTTGTCCTCGACGGCGTCCGAGAGCGTGGGGATGTGCCCCCGCATGATGAGGTCCAGGGCGTTCATCTGTCCGAAGAGGGTGGTACCCATGACCACCACCCCATCTCCCGGCGAGACCTCGAGGAGGCGGGCGAGTTTCGGCGCGAGGTAGGCGGCGCGGGGTTCCTTGGCGGGCAGAATCTTGGGCTCGTAGCCGTCGAGACCGGGGAAATGGCTCCAGAGTTCGAGTTCGTCCGATCCGTCGATCGCGTCGGCGAGGAAAATGGTGCTGATGTCGCCGTTGGTGACAAGTCCCGAAACCTCGAGCTTGGGCCCGGCCCAGACGACCTCGGGCAAGGAGCGGACGTAGTGGAGCACCCGGTCGAGCTCCGCAGGCGAGAACAAGTACTCCTCGGGCGTCCTGCGGGGTGCCTCTTCGAATCCCTCTTTGAACACCACGACGTGGCCCGGGGCTTCCACGAAGATGGCGCCCAGCGCGATCTTCCGGTACGAATTCTCCGTGTAGCCCCGGAACACCACCACCGCCATGTACCCGAACGCGATGGCGAGCACGGTGATGAGGCTGCGGCGGCGGTTTTTGAGGACGTTGCGGAAGGCGATCTTCAGAAGCGTCATGGGCCGCGTTTCCCCCTGGTTCGGGCACGGGTTCGCGTGGGACGCCGGGCATTGTGGCGCACGGGGAACGGATCGGCAACACTTCCGTAAATCGTGAATCGTAAATCGTGAACGGTTCGCGCGCTTCGCGCGCCGTTCGGACACGCGAACGGTAGGACGGTGAGACGTGAGTCGCAGGTCGGAGGTCGTTCGTCGTTGGGCGCCGGCCCCTCGCGACCGGCCGCCCGGTGTTTGGCGGGGGGTCGGGGTTCCTCCGGGCTATCGGCCGAGGAGGTCGGCCGGGTCCAGGCGGAGGTCGGTGCCCGGGACGGGGAGGGCGGGGTCCCCCGGGCGAACGGTTCGGGTCTCGGCGTAGGTGCCGCCCTCGGGGTGACGGTAGACCTCAACCCGGTCGTCGGGCAGGTCCACGAGCCAAACCTCGGGTACGCCGGCCTTGGCGTACAAGGGCACCTTCACGGTGCGGTCGGTTTCGGCCGAGGTGTCGGCCACCTCGATGACGAGCAGAGCGTCTTTCGCCTGGGGGTGGGCGGAGGCGTAGAAGTCGTCCCGCGGCCGAAGGATCGCGAGGTCGGGCTGGACCTCGGTTCGGGGACCAAGTTGGAGGGGGTCCTGGACGCTTAGGAGGAAACGGTCACCCGCACTCCCGGCCAAGACGTGGACGAGACGTCTCACGCACCCCGCATGCCGGCTTCCGATGGGCGTCATCTCGACCACCTCCCCCTCCAGGAGTTCCACCCGATCGTCCTCGCCGAATATGCCGGCCCGGGCCATCCGGTGAAACTCGTCCACGCTGAAGCGGCGGCGGGCAGGTTCCGCGATCATGGTGGGGCCCTCCGTCCAACGTTCGGTGCACCTGACGGGAACGTACCAACGGACTGCGAAATCGTCAACGGCGGCGTGGAGTTTGGGAGGGTGTCGGGAAGGGGGGACGGTGAGACGTGAGTCGCAGGTCGGAGGTCGTTCGTCGTTGGGCGCCGGCCCCGGCGACCGGCGGCAGTCGGCCCGACAGACGACCCGCGTCACACGACCGGCGGCAGTTGGCCCGTCCGCACGTCCACGCGTCCCAGCGTCCGCACGGTTAGACGACCACCGGCCCCTAGCTCGTGGCGAGCTTTGCGGGCGTGGCGTGAGTCAGGGTTCTTTCACCCGGTACACCCCGTGATGGGCCTCGGTGTCGGCCCGGTGGGCCGCAAGATCGGCGGCCACCGCGTCGATCTTGGCCTCAAGGCGGGCCTCGACCTCATCCACTCGCTTTGCGAGCGCCTGGATCAGAAACGTGTTCTTGTCGATCTTCTGCTCGAGTTCCGCGAACCGCCGGTCCATCTTCTGGTCCAGCGCGGCGTGCCCCTCGAGGACGAGGTCGAACTTGCTCCGGATGTCCTCCAGCAGGATCTCCAAGTGTTCCTTCTCCATGGTAGTCCCTCCGGGAGAAAGGGTGCCCGGCAAGCATTCCGGATTCTCCCCCGGGCGTCAACGCGAAAACCGAGGTCTCACGCCACGACCGCCACGAACGCCAAGGATTTCTTGGGTTTTCGTTGCGAGCGTGCGTGAGCTCCGAAGTTCACGCCAGGGCCAACCAACGGGAACTTCTTGTCTCACGCCACGATCGCAACGAACGCCACGTTCGGTTATTCGTTGTTCGCCGTTGGGTGCCGGCCTCCTCGCAAGCGGCGGCAGTTTGCCCGTCCGCACGTCCACGCGTCCCAGCGTCCGCACGGTCAAACGACCAACGGCCCCTACCCCGTGGCGAGCTTGGCGGGCGTTGCGAGAGGCCCGAAGTTCCCCTACGCCTCCAAATCGTTCACCACCCGGGTGATGCCGTCTTTCAGTAGTGCCTCCCCGAAGTTGATCAGGAGTCCGAGGCGGCGGCCGCTCAGTCTCAGGTAGGTCAGGAGCTGTTTCTTGTGGACGGGTTGTACGGTTTCGACCGACTTCAGTTCCACGATGACCCGGTCCTCAACCAACAGATCCGCCCTGAACCCTTCTTCGAAGGTAAGACCGTCGTACTCGACGGGATGGAGACCTGCCGGTCGACCCGAAGCCCACGTTTCCGGAGTTCGTGCGCCAGAGCCAGTTCGTACACGGACTCGAGCAACCCGGGCCCGAGAAGCCGGTGGACCTGAAATGCTCCGTCCAGGATCGCCTTCGCAATCCCGTTTTCGATCGGCATTGGAAGCACCCCCTCCCGACCCGGACCGGTCTAGGCGAGCGGGTCTCACGCCACGCACGCAACGAACGCGACGAATTTCTTGGGTTTTCGTGGCCAGCTTGGCGAGCGTTGCGAGGGGCCCGAAGTTCACGCCGGGGCGAACCGACGGATCTTCTTGTCTCACGCCACGGCCGCCACGAACGCCAAGGATTTCTTGGGCTTTCGTGGCGAGCTTGGCGAGCGTTGCGTGAGGCCCAGCCGTGGGGTTTAGCCCGTTTGCTCTCGGTACCAGGCCAGCATGGCGTCCAGAAGGGCCTCGATCTCCCCGAGCCGGTGCCGGGCCAGAGAGTACAGTTCTTCCGGGGTTACCTCGTGGTAGAAGTGGACCATGCGGTTTCGGTACCCGGCCATGTCCCTCATGAGGTCGGCCTCGGGTTTGGTGAGGACTCCCACCTGGCCCAGGCGTACCGCTATCTCCTTGTACTCCGCGGCGGCGAGCCCGAACCCCTTCGCCAGGAGGTGGCGCCCCAGGTCCAACAGCGCTTCGACAGCCCGGCGGAGGCAGGATTCCGCAGCCCAGAGGTTTCGGGGGTCGGAAAAGAACCGTTCCTCGGTCTCCAGCGGCAAAGCCCTGAGGTTGGCCAACATCTCGCGGACCCAACGCGCCCGTTCCGCAACCACCCGTTCCGATACCTCGCCCTTTGTCACGGCTCCTCCCTTCCCAAGAGCACATTGATCCTGCGGCGCTCGAACGGGATCAGGTCGCCGGCCCGGCGCAGGAGGTAGAGTTCGTACTCGTCGGCGAGGTCGGGGTCTTGGGCGTACACCCTCTCGCCGTCGATCGCCTCCACCGCGACGAAGGGGTCCATCTCGGGGAGGAGCCCCAGGTCCACCCGGCCGACCCCGAAAAAGTCCTCGAGCCGCGCCGCGAACCGGACCTTCGTCTGGATGTCCCAGCGCCGGGCGGGATCGGGGAGCACGGCCACGTCCAGGTCTGACCCGCCGGAACCCAGGGCTGGTCGTTCTCCCCGCAGCCACTGCGTGGCCTCCCGGGTCCGGCTGCCGAACAGGTAGAGGCTCCGGACCCCGTGCCCGCGGCAGATTTGTGCCAGGGCATCTTGGCGAGACGGGTTCGTTCGTGAAACGGCGGGCATGGAAGCTCGTCCAGGTGCGCGAGAAACCGCTTGTCGGGTTCCCTGAGATCCCGACGGAGTGTGAGGGGGGGGCAGCCCGACGCCGGTATTCTACCGGGCCGAGGCCCAAACAGAAAGGCGCGGGGGCCGGCTACCGGCTCCCGCGGCGGCAGAGCAACGGCAACTTCTTGTCTCACGCCACGCACGCAACGAACGCCACGGATTTCTTGGGGTTTCGTTGCGAGCGTTGCGGGCGTTGCGTGAGGCCCGAAGTTCACGCCAGGGCCAACCGACGGCAAGTCCCTGTCTCACGCCACGACCGCCACGAACGCAACGGCAAAAGGCCGTGAATCGGGAGTCGTGAATGGTTTGCGCGCTTGGCGCGCCATTGGGACGTTACGTCCCGACGTCCACGCGTCCCAACGTTCGCACGGTCGAGCGTTCGCACGGTCAAACGACCAACGACCCGCGACTTACGACCGGCGGAAGTTTTGCCCGTCCGCACGTCCACGCGTCCTAACGTCCGTACGGTCAAACGACCGACGGATCCTCAGAGCAGCCCCGCTTCCCGAAAGGTTTCCCGGATCTTGGGATCCCGCTCGGCCAAGAGCCGCAGGGCACGTTCCAAGCGCTCTTCCCGTTCCTCCACCTCACGGATCTTTCGCAACGGCGGGTCCATCGCCGTTCGCCGGTCCCAAATTGCGAATCCGATGGTCACCGCAACGAGCCCGCCGAACACCGAGGCCAGGATCCAGATGAAATTCATCATCTGCTCGATCCGGGCGTTGACCTCGTCGAATCGCTTGTCTATCTGCTCAAATCGTTTGTCCACCTGCTCAAAGCGCTTGTCCATCTGCTCGAAGCGCTTGTCCACCTGCTCGAATCGCTTGTCCACGCTGTCCTTGAATTCCAGAAGCGCGGTTTCGATCCGCACGAGCCGGTCCCGATCGGCGAGGGTAAAGGGGACCTCCCGTTGCTCCGCCGCGTACGTCTGGGACGAGGCTCCCAGCGCGAGGAACACGGCGACCACGGCGCCGACCGCACGGTTCATGGAACACCTCCAGCCCCATCAGGGTTCCGAGGACGCAACAGGCATTCTGATGGGGGGCGGTAAGGGTGTCAACATGGGTGGGTCTCGGAACTTCTTTTCGTGTCACGCGACGCACGCAACGAACGCCACGGATTCCTTGAGTTTCCGTGGCGAGCTTGGCGAGCGTTGCGAGAGACCCGAGTTCCTGCCAAGGCAAACTGACGGCATCTTCCTGTCTCATGCCACGATCGCAGCGAACGCCACGTTCGGTTATTCGTTGTTCGCCGTCGGCCGTGGCGTGGGCCAGGTGGGGTTTCCACGACGAACGACCCGCGACCTACGACCGGCGGCAGTTTTGCCCGTCCGCACGTCCACGCGTCCTACCGTCCGAACGGTCAAACGACCAACGACCCGCGACCAACGGCCCCTAACCCGTGGCAGGCGTTGCTTGAGGCCTCAGAAGTTTTCTCCACGGAAGCGGGCACCCCCGGTTTGCCGGGGGCGCCCGCGGTTTGGGTCTAGCGCTTTTTGCGCCGGCCCTTGCCACCGGTGCCGCTGCCGGAGTCGGGCACCAGGACGGTCACGGAGGCCAGGCCCTCGTTGCCCGCCGGGTCCAGGGCCCGGGCCTCGATGGCGTGGGGCCCGGGGGATGCCTTTCGGGTGTTCCAGTTGCAGGTGAGCGTCGTGAGGTTCGTGGCGCAGAGCACGTGGCCGTCCACCCGGACCTCCAGGAGGCGGACGCTGCGGTCGTCGGACGCCCGGGCCTCGATGCTCACCTTCCTGCCCACGGTGGTGCCGTCGGCGGGTTGGAGGAGGGTGACGGAGGGAGGCGTGGTGTCCGGCGGGTCGGGCTGGTTGTCCACGGTGACCGTAACGGGTTGGGACGCGGCGCGGTTTCCGGCGGCGTCCCAGGCCTCGGCCACCAGGGTCGCGGTGCCCTCGGGTTCGGCCGCGGTGTCCCAGGCGAACCGGTACGACCCGGTTTCGTCGCTTGCGAGGAGTTGGCCGTTCACCCGGAGGTCCACCCGGGTCACGCCCACGTTGTCGCCGGCCTCGACGGCCACCTCGACGGTTCCGGCCACGGTGCCGCCGGTGGGGGAGGCGATGCTCACCCAGGGGGCCTGGGTGTCCACGGGGTCCGCCGACAGGGCGAGGTCCACGGCGGCCGCGGCGTCGAGCCGGCCGTGGCCGTACCACTCGTCCCAGCCGGGATCGCCCAGGTCGGCGGCGGTCTGGAACAGGATGGTCTCCACGTCGGAGGGGGCCAGGGCCGGGTTGACGGACCACAGGAGGGCCGCGGCCGCGGCCACGAGGGGGCTTGCGAACGAGGTGCCCTGCACGGTCTGGTACCCGCCGCCCCGGGCCGTGGTGAGGATCGAGGTGCCGGGCGCCGCGAGGTCCACGTAGGCCCCGTAGCTCGAAAAGCTCGCCCTGGCGTCGGAGGCCGTGGTGGCCGACACGGCCAGGAGGTCGGGGCTATCGGCGTACGCCTCCCGGCCGCCCGAGTTCCCGGCCGCCACCACCACGAGGCCGCCCTTGCCCCGAAGGTAGCGGGCCGCGCTCTGGACGGTGGAGCTCCCGGCCACCCCGTTGTAGCTCACGTTGGCCACCCGGGCGCCGTGGTCGGCGGCCCAGGTGATGCCCTGGGCCACGGTGCTCCAGTAGGCCCAGCCGTCGGGGGCCGCGATGCGCACCGGCATCACCGAGGCCCGGCCCGCGAGCCCGGCCACCCCCAGGGCGTTCCCCAGGGTGGCCGCCGCCGTCCCCGCGACCCAGGTGCCGTGGCCGTGCACGTCGGAGGTGTCGGCGTTCTGGTCGTAGAAATTCCACCCGGGAACCATCCGGCCGGCCAGGTCGGGATGGCCGCCGTCCACCCCGGTGTCGAGCACGGCGATCACGACGCCCTCGCCCCGGGTCGTGTCCCAGGCCGCGGGGGCCCCCACGGCGGGCAGGTGCCACTGGGAGGGGTACCGGGGGTCGTCGGGCACGCCCTCGGGCGGCACCGCCATGTCGGGTTCGGCGAAGCTCACGTGGGGATTGTGGCGCAGGGCCTGCAGCACGGCCTCCTGGGCCTGGGGCGGCACCTCCACCACGTGGACCCGGATGCCGCGGATCTTGGCCTTCACCCGGCCGCCGTGGGCCTGGACCGCCGCCTCGACGGCCGCGTCGGGGGCGCCGGCCTTGGCCTGGACCAGAATGCGACCGGGCACGGGCCGGGGTTGGGGCCCGGCCAGGGACGGGGGCGCCAGAAAAAGGGCGGCGCCCAGGGATGCGGCGGTGACGGCTCGCAGCAGGGATCTTCGGTTCATGGCGACTCCTCCGTGAGTGGAATGGGGGTCCGTGGGATCGCCACCGGGGGAGAGCAAGGCGGGTGCCAACGTTCACGAGCCGGGTTTTCCGCAACGATTCGGGCGGGTGGGGGAGGGAGGAGCCGGGCCGGGTACGGGGTCGTGCCCAGCCGACACGTTTGCGTTCCCTTTGGGTCACCGGCGCGTTGTGTCCCCCGGGGCCGATCGGGTACCATCGGGGGCTGTTCGGGGAGTGTTCGTTTTTCTTCCGGTTGCCGCCCGGTTGCGGCGCCGCCGAGAGGGAGGCCAGCGATGCAGACCCGCCCGATCTACCTCGTGGATGCGTTCACCCGCACGGCGCTCCAGGGGAACCCCGCCGGGGTCATGCCCCACGCCCGGGGGCTCGACGAGGACCACATGCTCGCCATCGCCCGGGAGGTGAACGCCTCGGAGACGGCCTTCGTGCTGCCGAGCCGGGAGGCCGACTTCCGGATCCGGTTCTTCACGCCGTCCCAGGAGGTGCCCTCCTGCGGTCACGCCCTGGTGGCGGCGCTCACGGTGCTGGAGGACCTGGGGGAGATCCGGGTCAAGGGGGAGTTCGCGCGGGTCCGGGTGGAGACCGGGGTGGGGGTGCTTCCGGCCGACCTGGTGCGCACGCCCGAGGGCATCCGGGTGGACCTCACCCAGGACGCCCCGGCGTTTCGGCCCTGCACGCTTCCGGCCGACGAGATCCTGGAGGCCCTGGGGGTGGACGAGGAGGACCTGCGCACCGATCTCCCCCTGGAGCTCGCCTACACCGGGCTGTGGCACCTCGTGGTGCCCCTGACCACCACCGAGGCCCTCGACGGGCTCCTGCCCGATTTCCGGGCCCTGGCGCGTTTGAGCGAGGAACTGGGGGTGCTCACGGTGCACGTGTTCGTGGAAGGCTCCGACGGGTACCACTGCCGGGATTTCAGCCCGGCGGCCGGGATCGACGAGGACCCGGTGACCGGCACCGCCTCGGGGGCCCTGGGCGCGTACCTGGTGCGGCACCGGGCCGCGGCCCCGGAGCGGCCCTTGCGGATGGTGCAGGGCGAGGCCTGCGCCCGGCCCGGGGAGGTGCGGGTGGTGGTGCACGGGAAGCCGGGGGAGCCCGAGCGGGTCGTCGTGGGCGGCCACGCCGTGGTGAGCCTTCGGGGCCACCTGCGGCTGGGGGACCTGGGGTGACCCTGGAGACCGGGGTCCGGTTCCCGTCGGAGGGGGCCGAACTGGAAGGGCGACTCCACGTTCCCGGGGGGGAGCCCCCGGTTCCGGGCGTGGTCGTGTGCCACCCCCACCCGCTCCACGGCGGGTCCATGAGCGTGCCGGTGGTGAAAGCCGTGGCCCGGGCCCTGGCGGAGCGGGGAATCTCCACGCTCCGGTTCAACTTCCGGGGGGTGGGGCGGAGCACGGGCGCCTACGACGAGGGGGAGGGCGAGGTGGACGACGTCGTGGCCGCGGCGGCGTTCCTGGCGGCCCAGCCCGGGGTGGACCCGGGCCGGCTCGGGCTTGTGGGGTACTCGTTCGGGGCCTGGGTGGGCGGCCGGGCGGCGGAGCGGATCCTCCCGGGGCTCCGGGCCCTCGTGGCCGTGGCGCCGCCCCTGGAACGGCTCCCGCTCGAGGCGTGGACCCGCATCGCCGCTCCGAAGCTTGTGCTCGTGGGCGACCGGGACGACTACTGCCCGCTCGACCGGTTCGAGTTCTGGTACGCCGCGCTCCCCGAGCCCAAGGAGCGCAGGATCCTCCCCGGAGCCGACCATTTCCTGGGCGGCCGGGAAGGGGAGGTGGCCCGGGCCGCGGCGGCGTTTCTGGACCGCCACCTCAAGGAAAACCCGGGGTAGGCGGGATTGGGCCGAAGGCCCGGAAGAAAGGGGCCTCGCGGCTCGGAAGCCGGTCCCAGAGGCTGGGGCAGCCGATCAGGCTGGGACCACAAAGGATTTTGGCGTCCTGGCCTCCCAGCTTCCCAGCATCCCAGCCTCCCAGCTTCCACCCTACGTAAGGAGTTCCGGCGCGGCGGCCTGGGCCTCCTTGGCGGTGCGGCAGGCCCGGGCCTGGCGCACGAGCTCCCGGGCCACCAGGATCTTCTGGACCTCGTTCGCCCCCTCGTAGATCTGGGTAATCTTCACGTCCCGAAACGCGCGCTCGGCCCGGTTCCCCGCGATGCAGCCGGGCCCCCCCAGGATCTGGAGCGACCTTTCGCAGGCCCACATGGCCGTCTCCGTGGCGAACAGCTTGCACATGGCCGACTGGGCCGTGTAGTCCTCGCGGCCGGCGTCGATCATGCGGGAGGTGCGCTCCACGAGGGCGCTCGCGGCCTCGATCCGGGAAGCCACGTCGGCGATCAGGAACCGGATGCCCTGCTTGTCGATCAGGGGCTCCCCCATGACCCGGCGCTGGCAGGCGAAATGGATGGCGGCCTCCAGGGCGCCCCGGGCGAGCCCCACGGCCTGGGCCCCGATCCAGGGCCGGGAGATGTTTAGGGTCTCCATGGCGAGCACGTAGCCGTCGTTCTTCTCGCCGATCCGGTCCGCGTCGTCCACCGGCACCCGATCGAAGTAGACCGAGGCCGTGGGGATGCCCCGCATGCCCAGGAGCCGGTTCGGGGGGCCCACCTTGACCCCCTCCCGGTCGGCCGGCACGAGGTAGGCGGCCACGTGCTTGAGGCCGGGCTCCCGGAAGTTCGCGAACACCACGTAGGAGTGGGCCTTTCCGGCGTTGGTGATGAGGTACTTGACCCCCGTGAGCCGGAAGCCGCCGTCTTGGTGGACCACCTCGCTTCGCATGTTGTAGGCGTCGGAACCCGAGGGGGGCTCGGTGAGGGCGAACCCCACCAGGTGGCCCGACCGGGCTACCCCGGTGAGCACCTCCTCCCGCCGGGGAAACTCGGGCCGCAGGACCACGGGCAGCACGCCCACGGCCTGGACGATCAGAAGGAGCGACAGCGCCCCCGAGTACCGGGCCACCTCCTCCACCACGGCCGCGAACTGCAGGTGGGAGAGCCCCAGACCCCCGAGCTCGGGGGGCACCTGGGCGGCCATGAGGCCGGCCTCCTGGTAGGCCCGCAGCACGTCCTCGGGGAACTCCGCGGTACGGTCCACCTCGGCGGCCCGCCGGGCCACGAGATCGAGCACCTCGCCGAACCGTTCCCGCACCCACGCCCGCGTTCCGTCCATCGGCGTACCTCCTCGAAAGAAGGGAATTCCGGGAGCCGCGCCGGTCCGTGGCGATTGCCGCACGCGTCCGTCTATTGGTTTGTTTCCTACCGCAAAGGTCAACGAGAAATCAAACTGGAGTTGGCGGGGGCGCCGAGGGGCTTCCGGCAAAGTGGGGCTAAGCGCCTTCAACGATTCACGATTTACGATTTCAGATTTACGGATCTCGATTCCCGGCTCCCACCCCCTAGCCCCCCGGTTGCCACGCCGGGGTCTCGGAGGGGGCAGGGTGGTCCGGCGCCTCCATCAGCGCGAGCGCCGTGTCCACCAGTTCCGCGCAACTGGGTTCGGCGTAGATGCTGGCCTCCAGGTGGGGCCGGTAGCGCTCGAGCACGCTCTGAAACGCCTGGCGGGAGAGGCGTCCCTTGCGGTAGAGCCGCCGCAGGTGGGCCCGGATCACGCCTGCGGCCTTCAGGCTTTGGTAGCCGGTGGGGTCGGCCCGGAAGCACCAGGCCTCCTCCCGGTCGATCAGGAACGCGAGCACCGCGTTGAGGGACAGTTCCTTGTACTCGGCAACCCTCGTCGGGTCGAGGGCCACCCGGGACTGGCTGAGGGCCTGACGGATGATGTCGTGCCAGCGCCGGAACCGGCCCATGAGGACCACGCTGTTGAAGATGACTTTGTTCGTCTGGAACGACAGCAGGGTGCGGCTCAGCACCGATTTCAGGAGTTCGTCGTTGTCCTGGTGCATCTCGCGACTGATGCGGTAGGGGATGCGCCAGATCTCGTCGGGGGCGTGGGTATCGAACCGGACCTCCCAGTAGGTGTGGTTCATGGCCCGGGTGGGGAAGCTCAGGATCGTCTTGAACGGCACAAAGTAGTTGTGGGCCACGACGTCGGCGGCCAGGTGGGAGAGGTACCCCCACGCGAAGGCCTCCTGGCTCGGGCGCCGGGCCCGGGAGAGCACCTCGAGCCCCACGGTCCACCGGTGACAGTGGCGCAGGTAATGGGTGAGACGTTTGGCCACCACGATGTCGGCCGCGATGGAGCCGTAGAGGAAGTCCAGGGGGTGGGCTCGCAGGAGGGCCTGCAGAGCCGCCGGCAGGAGACCCAGGTGCTCGAGCACCCGGGTCCCGAGCTCCAGGTGGGTGGCCGGGCCCCAGGCGAGGCCCGCGGCCGGAAACACGAGGATCAGCGCGAAGGCCGCGGCGATCCGGGCGAAAACGGGCATGGACGAAGGTTCCTGAGCGGGCGGCACACCGCCCGCGCGGTTCACTGGGTTCGGCAGGTCGGCGCGAAGTATAAAGCGGGTGTCCGGGGCGGTCAAAGCGGCCGCGGCCCGGCTTGACCCCCTTTCCCGGCCCCGACTAGAATCCCGCGCTTCCCGAAGCGTCTTTGCTCGCCGGCCGGGCGCGGCCGATTCGGCCCGGCGTCCGGATGGTTCACGGCGCCCCCGGCCGCCCTTCGCCCGGGCGGGGACGACGTCGTCACCAGCGCCCCCTGAAAAGCGGTCTGCCATGCCTGCCACCCCGTTTCGAGCCGATCTCACCACCCGCCTGGGTCCCCTGGAACTTCGAAACCCGGTCATCACCGCATCTGGCACGTTCGGGTACGGGGCCGAGTTCGCCGGCTACTGCGACCTGGGGCGGCTGGGGGGCATCGTGGTCAAGGGCCTGAGCCTCGAGCCCCGGCCCGGGAACCCGCCGCCCCGCATCGTGGAGACCCGCGCCGGCATGCTCAATGCTATCGGCCTCCAGAACGTGGGAGTTGAGGCCTTCGCCCGGGAGAAAATGCCGTTTCTGCGGGAGGTGGGCACCCCGGTCATCGCCAACTTCTTCGGAAACACCGTGGAGGAGTACGCCCGGTGCGCCGAGGCCCTGGACCGGGTCGAAGGCCTGGCGGCCCTCGAGGTGAACGTGTCGTGTCCCAACGTGAAGGCGGGGGGCATCGCGTTCGGCACCGACCCGGTCCTCCTCGGACAGGTGGTCAAGGCGGTACGCCGAGCGACCCGGTTGCCCCTGATCGTGAAACTGAGCCCCAACGTGGCCGACATCCGGCCCCTGGCCGAGGCCGCGGTGGACGCGGGGGCCGACATCCTGAGCGTCATCAACACGATCCCGGCCATGGCCGTGGACCTGGAGCGCCGCCGGCCCGCGCTGGCCAACGTGACCGGGGGACTCTCGGGTCCCGCGATCAAGCCGGTGGCCCTCCGGATCGCCTGGGAGGTGCTCCAGACGGTGGACGTGCCGGTGATCGGCATGGGGGGCATCTGGGACGCCCGCGACGCCCTGGAGTTCTTGTGCCTGGGGTGCCGGGCGGTGCAGGTGGGCACCGTGAACTTCGTAACGCCCTGGGCCGCGGTGGAGATCGCCGACGGGATCGGCCGCTACCTGGACGAGAAGGGCATCGGCCGGCTTTCGGAGTTCATCGGCACCTTCGAGGTGGGGCGATGAAGGGGCCGGGCCCGGGACCTTCCGAAACCCGGCGGTACTGCCGGTGGGTGGCCGACGACGAGCTGGCCCGCCGGTTCCACGACGAGGAGTGGGGCCGGGACCCGGGCACCGACCGGGCCTGGTTTGAGCTCCTGTGCCTCGAGGTGTTCCAGGCCGGTCTCTCCTGGCGGCTGGTGCTGCGGCGCCGGAAGGCGCTTCGGGAGGTCCTGGCCGGGTTCGAACCCGGGGTCCTGGCCGGCTGGGACGAGGAGGACGTGGGCCGGGCCCTGGGGGCCCCGGGCATGATTCGAAACCGCCGGAAGCTCGAGGCCGTGGTCCGAAACGCCCGGGCGTTTCTCGACGTGCTCGCCGAGGCCGGATCCTTCGGGGCCTGGGTGGACGGCCTTCTGGCCGCCGGCGGGGAGGACGCCGTGACCCGGGAGTTCCGGCGGCGGTTCCGGTTCCTGGGGCCCACGCTGGTCCGGAGCCTTCTGGAGAGCGCGGGCCGATTGCCGCTGCCCCACGATCCGGACTGTTACGCGGCGGGGGGCGGGGGGTGAGGCTTCCGGGGTTCCGGCGGTTCGAACTGCCCACCCTGGGTCGGTGGGTCGCCCTGAGCGCCTTGGTGGGCGTGGTGGCGGGCGCCGGCGCCATCGGCTTCTACTACGCCACGAATTTCGCCACCGAGTTCTTCCTGAGTCATCTGGCCGGGTACGCGCCCCCCGAGGAGGGGGTGGCCGACGGGGTCCGGATCGACTCGCTCGCCATGTCGTTCCGGTGGTTTCTGGTGGTCATCCCGGCCCTGGGGGGCCTGGTGTCGGGGTGGCTCGTGTACACCTTCGCCCCCGAGGCCGAGGGCCACGGCACCGACGCCGCGATCGACGCGTTCCACAACAAGGGCGGCCTCATCCGGGCCCGGGTGCCCATCGTGAAGACCCTGGCCTCGGCCGTGACCATCGGCACCGGCGGCTCGGCCGGCCGGGAGGGCCCGATCGCCCAGATCGGCGCCGGGTTCGGCTCGTTCCTGGCCACCCGGCTCGGCCTCACCCCGGGCGACCGCCGGGTGCTCCTCCTGGCGGGCATGGCCGGGGGCATCGGTGCCACCTTCCGGGCGCCCCTGGGCGGGGCCCTGTTCGCGGTGGAGGTGCTCTACAAGAACCCCGAGTTCGAGCACGAGGGGCTCATCCCCTCGATCATCTCCTCGATCGTTGCCTACTCCCTCTTCGGTGCCGTGACCGGGTGGGAGCCCCTTCTCGACACCCCCCGGTTTCGGTTCGACTATCCACCCGAGCTCCTGGTGTTCCTGGGGCTCGCCGTGGCCTGCGCGCTCCTGGGCTGGGTGTACGTTCGGGTGTTCTACGGGCTTCGCGACGCTTTCGCCCGGCTCCGGATGCCGGCGGCCCTCAAACCGGTGATCGGGGGGCTGGCCCTGGGGGTGCTGGCCCTGGGGGTGCCCCAGGTGATCGGTTCGGGGTACGGGTGGATCCAGGCCGCGCTCCACGGCCGCATGGCCCTCTGGGTCATGCTCGTGGTGTGCCTGGCGAAGATCCTGGCGACGAGTTTCACGATTTCCTCGGGGGGGTCGGGCGGCGTGTTCGCCCCGAGTCTCGTGATCGGGGCCATGCTGGGCGGCGCCTTCGGGCTCACGGCCGAGTCCCTGTTTCCCGCGCTGGTCCAGGACCCCCGGGCCTACGTGCTCGTGGGCATGGCCGGGTTTTTCGCCGGGGTCTCCAACACCCCGGTGGCGACGCTCATCATGGTGAGCGAGCTCACCGGAAACTACGGGCTCCTGGCGCCCCTCATGCTCGTGTCGGTGGCCGCCATGCTCACGGCCCGGGCCACCACGATCTACGAAAAGCAGGTGCCGGGCCGGGTGGACTCGCCGGCCCACCTGGGGGACCTGGTGGTGGACGTGCTCGAGGGGATCCGGGTGCGCGACCTGGAGGACCAGGGCCGCCGGCCCACCCCGGTCTCTGAGGACCTGCCGCTGCCCCAGATCCTGGAGTGCATCGCGGCCGCGGACACGGCCTACTACCCGGTGGTGGACCGGGACGGCCGGATGACCGGGATTTTTTCGGTGAACGACATCCGCCGGATCCTGAACGAGGACCTGCCCCCGAACCTCGTGATCGCCCGGGACATCGCCGTGCCCCGGGTGATCACGGCCACCCCCGACGAGCCCCTCTCCCAGGTGCTCCGGAAGCTCTCGAGCCGGGGGCTCGAGGAGATTCCCGTGGTGGACCCGGCCGATCCGGGCCGGGTGCTCTACATGCTCTCGCGCCGGTCCGTGCTCGCCCGCTACACCCGGGAACTCGAGCACCGGAAGGGGGTGTACGCCGAGGCGTAGGGGAGGGGGGTCAAGAAACAAGGGAGCGCTGCCGATCCCAAGGGAGAGGACCCCTTTACGGGAAGGAGCGGCGGAACATGGTGCGACAGTGGCTGGTTCGGGCGGCGCTTCCGGTCGTGGCCCTGGTCGTGGCCGGCCCGGCTGGGGCGTGGGGGCTTTCGGGGCTAGAGTCCGTGCGGGTGGAGGTGGCCGTGGAGGAGGGCGCCGACCCGTTGGACGCCGAGGTGGAACTCCTGCGGGCGCTCCAGGAGGCTGGCGTTTCCGCCGGCGCCGCGGCGCGGGCCCGGCTGCGGCTCGACCTCGTGCCCGTGGACGGCGGTTGGTCGGCCGGCCTCGTCCTCACCCAGCCCCTGTGCCTGGAGCGCGATCCCCTGCAGTGCGCCGACCAGCCCACCTGGGTCGAGGTGGCCACGGACCGGAAGGGGGCGGACCCGATCTCCCTCGTGGGAGAGGTGGCCGCGCGGTTCGTGGCGGCCTGGCGAAGAGCGAACCCGAGGGCCTCCGATTAGGCCGCTCCCTCCCTCACCTCCCGGGCCTTGCACTCGGCGCAGAGGTCCGGCTTCACCCACAGGCCCAGTTCGGCCATGAGCTGGGCCTCGCTGGTCCACAGGATGGGGCTCCCGCACCGGGCGCAGGGAACGTCCACGGGAGGGTGTTCCTTCAAGAACCCCTCGCAGCGGGGGCAGAGCCGCTCGGGTTCGGGCCGGCCCAGGCGCTCGTGGAGAAGCTGGTCGAACCGGGTGAAGGTCCAGGTGCCGTCGCACCCCTCCTGGCGGCACGGCACCTCCCGGTCGGCCAAGGCCTCGATCCGCTCCTGGCAGCTCGGGCACAGCCGCCGGGGGGGCTTCCGGCCCCGTCGTAGGTCGGCCAGTTGCTGGGCCGCGGTGTACGTCCAGGTGCCCTGGCACGCGTGCACCCGGCACGGCACCTCCCGCTCGGCGAGGCCCTTCAGGTCTTCCTGGCACCTGGCGCACCGCCGCCGGGGCGGCTCGGTGCCCAGGCCTTTCCGCTCTGCCACGAGTTGGGCGAACGCGGTCCAGGTCCAGGTGCCGTCGCAGCCCCGGACCGAGCAGGCCACCTCCCGCTCGGCGAGTTCCTTCAGCCGGTCCTGGCAGGCGCGGCACAGGCGCTTCGGTGGCTTGCGGCCGGCCTTCCGGTCGAGAAGTTGCTCGAACCGATTGTAGGGCACTTTTCCGTCACAGCCGGGCACCCGGCAGGGGAGTTCCTGGTCCGCGAGTTCCCGGAACTCCCGGTAGCACGCGGGGCACATGCGCTGGGGCGGCGGGCCGTCTCCGGCCGCGAGTCGCTCCTCGGCGCTCCACCGCCAGGTCCCGTTGCAGCCGGACACCCGGCAGGGCACCTCCTGGGCTCCGACCTCCTTGGCCTCCGTCCGGCAGGCCGGACACAGAAGCTCCCGGGGTTCGCGCCCTCGGACCTTCCAGACGAGTTGTTGGAACCGGGTCACCTTCACGGTGCCGTCGCAGCTCGGCCGGCTGCAGGGCCGCTCCTGGTCGGCGAGGTCCCGGTAGAGGGCCTCGCACCGGGCGCACATGCGGGGTCGGGGTTCCCGCTCCCCGCGCCGGAGGGCCTGAAGGACCTCCTCGGCCCTCTGGGTCCAGGTGTTCCGGCATCCCGGGACCCGGCAGGGGATCTCCCGGGGCTGCACGGCGGCGGTGAGAGAGACGCGCATGGTGAATCCCTCCCTGCCCTAACTCGAAGAGCCGGGCGGTTCGGTGATCCGGAGAAGGACGTCGGGCGATCCTGCTCCGCGTTGACGCTCCCCCGGGATCCGGAGCCGAAGCCCGGGCCGCGCCCCCGGGGGAATCCGCACCCGGAACCGCCGGATGCCCCCGGGGGCGGGGAGGGCGATCTCGATGGTTCCCCCTCTCTCTCGGGTTTCCCGGGGCACCGGCAGTTCGTACTCCAGCATGGCCCTCGGCTTCGGCCGAGGCAGGGCCGCCCGCACGAGCCGGCCCAGGAGGCCGGGTTTCCGGGGCAGCGCCTTTCGGGGCTTCGTCCGGGGCGTCTTCGGCGTTCGGGTTCCCGAAAGGGGCTGGAACAGACCGCCCAGCGGGCCGACAAACACGAATCCACCGAAGAACACCCCACCCCCGCCCCCGTGGAACACCCTCCGCAGGTACGCCTCGTCGAACCGAAGGCCCTGGCGTCCAAACTCCTGGGCCATCTGCCGGAACAGCGCCCCGAAGACGGGATGGGTGAACAGATCGCGAAAGAGATCCTCCGGCCGGAACCCGGGATCGAACTCCGGCCGGCCGCGGGCGCGGGCCTCGTCGTAGGCCCGCCGCCGGGCCGGGTCGCCGAGGACGGCGTAGGCCTCGGTCAGATCTTTGAACGCCTCCTCGGCCTCCCGGCTCCCGCCGTTGCGGTCGGGGTGGAGTTCGAAGGCCTTTCGCCGGTAGGCCCTGCGGATCTCCTCGGGGCCCGCGTCGGGCGGGACGCCCAGGATGGCGTAGTAGTCCTTCACGCCGAGTCGCCTCCCGGAGCGCACCTCGAAAAGAACTCGCGAAGGTGTTTCGCCGTCTCGTCCGGGTTCTCCAGGGGGGCCAGGTGGCCAGCCCTAGACACGACGGCCCATTGACCCTTCCGGGCGCGTGCGGCCATCTCTCGGGCCACCTCGGGCGGGGTCAGGGCGTCGTCGGCCCCCGCGAGGAACAGAAGGGGCCGATCGCACCGCTCCAGCACGTCCTCGTAAGAGCCCCGGTCCCGGATGGCCGCCACATCGCGGGCGAAGGCCTCGGGTCCCACGGCCTTGCCCATCTCGATCACGAGATCCTCCAGGGGACCGCCCAGGTGGTATGGGGCGAGCACGCTTGCGGCGAAGGTTCGAAGCACCTGGTCGAAAGCGCCCCGCCGGATGAGTTCGAGCACCTGGTCTCGTTTGGCCCGGCGTTCGGGGGTGTCGCCGAAGGCCGTGGTGTCCACGAGGGCTGCGGCCGCGACCCGCTCGGGCCAGCCGCGCAGTAGCTCAAAGGTGATGTACCCGCCCATGGAGAGCCCGGCCACGAAGGCCGAGGGGACGCCCAGTTCGTCGAGCACGTCCACGATGCGGGCGGCCGCCTCCCGCAGGCGTCCCGCCCCCCAGACCCTCGGGTACACCACACGCCACTCCGGGGCCAGCAACTGTCCCACCGGGCGCCACAGCCGCTCGTCACACCCCAGGCCCGGCACGAGCACGAGCACCGCTCCGTTTCCTTCGACGATCGCGTCCATGGCTCTTCCTGCTGGGCGGCTAAGAACATTCGGGATTCCTGCGGGCCTTACGGCCCGGGTCGCGCCTTGGAAGGCGCTCCCACACCGGGGCCCCCCTCTCGCTGCGTTATTGTCCTGCGTAGCGGGGCCCCGAAGGGGCCCTGGGGAGCATCCAACTGACACCGGGCCCGTCGCCCGCGTTTTGGGGGCAAGGGGCCTCCCGGAGCGCCGGGTGCGGCCTCCGAAAATGCCGCGCAGTACCTCCGTCGCTCGCACTACGAACCCGCCTCGTCTGGGCGAGTGGGCCATGGAACCACCGCCTGGGGCCTGGGCTGCGCGGCGGTTCGGGTGCCGGCACTCGCGCCCGGCCGGAGGGAGGTCCCTTGCCCCGCCCGCCAGCGCGTGCGCCGGCGCTCACGCGTGCCAATAGGTCGCGAACAGGCCGCGCTTCGCGGGTCACGGCAGCTTTCAACCTACACGATCCCGGGCTAAGATTCCAAGACCACTGGCGTCTGCCCCGTTCCCAACGCCCGGAGGGTCCGATGGAACCGCTTCCGCTCCTACGTCCCGAGTTCCCCGCGCTGCTCGTCCCGGTGGCGGGCCGGATGGCCGTGGCGTTCGTCTGCGGAGCCCTGGTGGGTTCCGAGCGGGAGTGGAAGGGGAAGCCGGCCGGTCTCCGGACGAACATCCTGATCTGCCTGGGGGCGGCACTCTTCACCATGGGTTCGGAGTTCATGGCCAAGTTCGTGGCCCACGCACCCCAGGAGTCCACCCGGATCGCGGCCCAGATCGTGACCGGTGTGGGGTTCATCGGGGCCGGGGCGATCCTGCGGAGCGGCCGGGGCGTCGTGGGGCTCACCACGGCGGCCACCATCTGGCTCGTGGCCGCGATCGGGGTCGTGGTCGGGATGGGGTACTGGCTCGTGGGGCTCATCACGGCCGTGATGACCGTGGTGACCCTGGTGGCCCTCGGCCGGGTGGAAAAGCGGCTCATGGGACCGTGCGACATGCGCACGGTCGAGATCGAGTTGGGGCCGGACCGTCCGGTGACCCTGGCCCGCCTGGAGGCCATTTTGGAAAGCGCCCAGTGGCCCACCCGGGTGGACAAGATCGAGTCCCACGACGGGGGCACCCGAGTGCGGTTCACCTACTGCGCCCGCCACCCCTCCCACCGCGGGATCCTCTGGGATTTGGGCCAAATCCTGGACTGATACCAAATTGCGTTCAAAGCTACCGTTTCCTGATTCGGCCCGGCAAGGGGCCTGGTGGAGCGCCGGGCGTGGCTCCTACAGTGGCCGGATGCCGCACTCACGCACGGCCGGAACCAGGCCCCTTGCCGGGCCCCCGGGCTGGGTGTCTGTTTGAACGCAACTTGGTATGAGGCCCTCGCCTACTTCTTCGGCGGCGCCTTCTCGATTTTGACCGCCGCCCGCATACCCCGGTCGGCGTGGCCCGGGATCGTGCAGGTGAGGGGATAGGTGCCCGGGGTCACGGCCACGAAGAAAAGCCGGAGAGTCTGGCCGGGATAGACCTCGAACGAGGTGAACCGCCACGCCTTGGCCTCCACCACCGCGGGCACCTCGGCCTTGCGGGCGGCGATGGCCCGGAGGAAGTCGGGGGCGGCGAAGTAATGCTTCTCGCGGCCCTGATTCACGATTTCCAGGATGTACGGTTTACCTTCACGGAAGGTGAGCACCTGGGGCTCGAACCGGTATTCCGTCATCTCCAGCCGGACCGTCTCGGCCTGGGTCCAGTCGGCGGCCTCGACCCAGGGGGTCGGGTCCTTCACGTAGCCCAAAGGGGCGCACGCTCCCAGGGCCAAAAGGCCTGTCAGCCCGACGAGCCAACACCGCGGCTTTGCCATCTGACACTCCTCCCGTCTCAAGAACGCCATCCAGACCGCCGCGGTCCCCTTGGGGGTCCTGCGGCCCGAGGTCGAAGTCACTCGCCGCCTCGCCCCACCGGCCAAACGGCTCCTGGAAAACGGTTACGGGGGTGGCAGGGCCCAGGAACGCCGCTCCACGACCCGAACGGGCACCGGGCCAATGTCCTCGAACGCCCGGGCCGGAAGACATGACTCGAACACCTCTAGGGTGAGCACGTTTCCCCGGAGCTGGGGACAGTAAAAGGTCAGCACCACCCCGTCGATCCGGCCGCTTTCGTAGAGCCCGGTCACGGCCGGGCGAAGGGCCCGGGCCAGGCGGTGGGCGAAGGCGCCGAGGTCCCGACGGTCGAACCGGCGGAACGTGACCTTGGATTTCGCGAGCACCACCAGTTCCCCGGTGTCTCCCAGCCACACCCCGGCCACATAATACAGCTCCCCACAGCCGGCTTGGAAGCACAGGGTCTCGAGCGGCGCTGCCCAGCCCCCGAGCCGGGGATCGATGTACACCGGCTTCTGGCTGAACGCCGCCGCGGCCGTTCCCATCGCGAGCGAGGCAAAAACGATCCCCCAACGAATCCATCCCATGACCAAACGCCCCTCCCCCCGCTGCGGATTGGGCACACGTCTCCTTCATACCCCTTCTAGGCGGGAATGCAAGGCGGTGGGGGTTACCGCCCCAGGGACTCGGCCCAGCGGCAAAACCGGAGAGCCCGGTAGGCCAGGGCCTCCCGGGCTTCGCACAGGGAAACGGACCGGAACGCCACCTCGTCGCCGGGAAGGGCCTGGGCCAGGAAGGGGAGGTCGGCGCGGATCACGGTGGCGATCTTGGGGTAGCCGCCGACGGTCTGACGGTCGGCCAGGAGCACGATGGGCCGGCCGTGGGCGGGCACCTGCACGGCGCCCCAGGCGATGCCGTCGGAGAGGATGTCGGCCGGGCCCGCGTGCTCGATCGCCGGGCCGTCGAGCCGGTAGCCCATCCGGTCGGCCTGGGCCGACACGACATACCGCGAACCCAGAAACGTCGAGATGCCCCGGTCGGTAAACCGATCGGCCTGGGGCCCGAGGACCGAGCGCAGGAGCAGGGGCCCGGAAGGTGGGCGGGGAAGGAACTCGTCCGGCGCCCTTGCCCCGGTTTTCCACGTCCGGCGGTGCTCCCCTCTGGGCACCGGCAGTTCGTCTCCCGGGGCGAGGGGCCGGCCGTCGAGGCCCCCGAGCCGGGCGGGCAGGTACGTGGACCGGCTGCCCAGCACCTCGGGCACCGCGATCCCCCCCGCCAGCGCAAGGTAGGCCCGGCAGCCCCACCGCCGCCCCGCCGTGCGCAGCCTCGCCCCGGGGGCGGCCCGAAACGAAGTGCCGGGCGCGAGCGGCACCCCGTCGAGTTCGAATCCCAGGTCCGCCCCGGACACCGCCGCCGGGGTTTCCACGAGGAACTCCGCCTCGAACCCGCCCAGGGTGATCTCGAGGGCGGCCGCGCTGGGGTTGTTCCCCGCGAGGACGTTCGCCACCGCCAGGGAAAGGGGATCCATAGCGCCCGACACCGGGACCCCCAGGTGCTCGTAGCCCCGCCGTCCCGCATCCTGGACCGTGGCCAGGGGGCCCGGCCGGAGGATCCGGAGGGCCGGCCGCACGCTCACGCTTCCGCCTCCCGCAGGCGAAAGAATTCCGCCTCGTCGATGGGCCGGAACCGCACGCCCATGCCCGGAAGGGCCCGGGCCGGCGGGTGGCGGCCGGGATCGAACATCCGAAGCGGCGTGCGGCCGATGATCTGCCAGCCCCCCGGGGTGTCGAGGGAGTAGACCCCGGTCTGGGGCCCGGCGATGCCCACAGACCCGGCGGGGACCCGGGTGCGGGGTTCCCGCCGGCGGGGAGTGTGGAGCCGGGGGTCGAGGCCACCGAGGAACAAAAAGCCCGGGGTGAAGCCCAAAAGATACACCCGGTACACGGGCGCGGCGTGAAGTTCCACGGCCTCCCGGGGGCTGAGCCCGTGGACCCGGGCCACCTCGTCGAGATCGGGGCCGTACTCCCCGCCGTAGCACACCGGGATCTCCACCACCTCGGCGGGGGACGCCTGGGAGTCGGGCTCGGGAAGGCGGGCGTAGGCCTCCTCGATCCGCAGGCACAGGGCCTCGAAGGAGATCTGCAGGGGATCGTACTCCACGAACACGGAGCGGTAGGCGGGCACCCGGGCGAGGACCCCGGGGACCGCCCCGAGGGCCTTGGTAAGCCCTAGCACCCGTTCGTGGATCGCCGGCGAGATGGCGTCGCCCACCTCGGCCGTGAGGGCCGTCTCCCCGCAGGGAAGTATCCGGGGGTTGGGCCAGGGCTGGCTCACCGGGCGGCTTCCTCCCCGAACACGGCGGCCAGCGGCTCCACCCGGACGCCGGCGGCCTCCAGGGCCGCCCGGACCCTGCGGGCGAACTCCGCCGCCCCGGGGCTGTCGCCGTGGATGCAGAAGGAGTCGGCCTCAATCGGGATCTCTTCTCCCTCAAGGGTTCGGACCCGGCGCTCCAGGCACATGCGGACGGCCCGGCGGGTGACCTCCTCGGGGTCCTTCAACACGGCCCCCGGGACGGAGCGCGGCACGAGCGTGCCGTCGGCCCGGTAGGCCCGGTCCAGGAACGCCTCCCGGGCCACCGGGAGGCCGGCCCCGCGGCCCGCCCGCTCGAGCTCCGAGCCGGCCAGGGCCATGAGGATGAGTCCCGAACCGGCGTCCCGGACCGCCTCGGCAACGGCCGCGGCGAGCTCGGGGTCCACCGCCGCGCGGTTGTACAGGGCGCCGTGGGGTTTCACGTGCTGGAGCCGAAGGCCCCGGGCCCGGACGAAGGCCTCGAGGGCCCCCACCTGGTAGAGCACCCAGTCGTACACCTCTTCCGGCGTGGCCTCGATGCCCCGCCGGCCGAACCCCAGGAGGTCCGGGTAGCCCGGATGGGCCCCCGGGGCCACGCCTTGCTCCGCGCAAAGGGTCACGGTGCGGCGCATCACGTGGGGATCCCCCGCGTGGAACCCGCAGGCGATGTTGGCCGAGGTCACGACCCCCATGAGCCGCTCGTCGTCCCCCTTGCGGTACGCCCCGAACGACTCCCCCATGTCGGCGTTGAGGTCGATTCGGACTGTCATGACCCCTCCTTCACTATTACTCCGGCGGCCGAATCGAAGGGCTTCGGGGCGTGGGGCCTGCTGGAGCGCCGGACGGAAGCCGGATGCCGCACTCTCACACGACCGGAAGCAGGCGCCACGCCCGGGCGGGCACCCGCGCCCGGCAATGCGTTTGAAGGCATTCGTATCCTCAAAGGCCCAGGTAAGCGGCCCGAAGCCGCTCGTCGTCCAGGAGTTCCCGGCCCGGCCCCTCCACCACGATGCGGCCGGACTGGATCGCGTACCCCCGGTCCGACAGCTCCAGCGCCTCCCGCACGGTCTGCTCCACCAGGAGGATCGTGACCCCTTGCCCCTTGAGCGCGGCCACGGTCTCCAAGACCTCGTCCACCAGTTTGGGGGCGAGCCCCAGGGAGGGCTCGTCGAGCATGAGGATCTTGGGGTCCGACATGAGACCCCGGCCGATGGCCACCATCTGCTGCTCGCCCCCCGACAGGGTGGCGGCCGCCTGGTTCCGGCGTTCCCGCAGCCGCGGGAACAGGTCGTACACCCGCTCCAGGGAGGCCCGGATCTTGTCCTCGTCCCGCACGATGTAGGCGCCGAGCTTTAGATTCTCCTCCACCGAGAGGGGGCCGAACAGCATCCGTCCCTCGGGCACGTATACAACCCCCAATCGGACGATCTCCTCGGTGGGGAGCCCCACGAGGTTTCGGTCCTCGAACCGCACCTCGCCGTCGGCCACCGGCGCCGCCCCCATGATCGCCTTAAGAAGCGTGGATTTCCCCGCCCCGTTTGCGCCCACCACGCAGACGGTCTCTCCTCGCTGAATCTGCAGATCAATGCCGTGGAGCACGGTGAGCTTGCCGTACCGGACCACGAGCCCTCGCACTTCGAGCAAGGGGGAACTCATGATGCGCCTCCCTCGAGGTACCGGGCGGCGTACTTCTCCCCCAGATAGGCCCGGATCACGGCCGGGTCGTGGGCCACCGCCTCCGGGGGGCCCTGGGCGATCACGCGGCCGGAGTCCAAGACGATCACCCTATGGCTCAGGTTCATCACGAGCTCCATCACGTGCTCGATCACGATCAGGGTGACCCCCAGTTCCTGGTGCACGTGGCGGATCGCGCCCATGAGATCCTGGATCTCCCCGGGATTCAACCCCGCGGCCACCTCGTCCAGCAGCAGCAGCCTGGGCTCCGTGCCGAGCGCCGTCGCGAGGGCCACGGTCTTCTGCCCGGCCACCGGCAGGTCCCGGATCGGAGTGCCGGCCAGGTCTGCAAGCCCCAGAAAGGACAGGAGTTCCCCGGCCTTCGCCCGTGCCTTCGAGGGGGAGGCGGTGCGGGCGAAGCAGCCCACCATCACGGTTTCCAGCACCGAGAGGTCGCCCGTGGCCACGAAGTTCTGGAACGTTCGTGCGATTCCGAGGCGGGCGATTTTGTGGGGCGGAAGCCCGGTGATGTCCCGCCCGGCGAACCGGACGGTGCCCCGGTCGGGCTTGTGAAACCCGGTGAGGCAGTGGAACAGGGTCGTCTTGCCGGCGCCGTTGGGGCCGATGAGCCCCAGGATCTCCCCTTCCGAGAGGTCGAAGGAGACGTCCTCGTTCGCCCGCAGGCCCCCGAACTCCTTGGTCAGGTTCCGGACCTCCAGGAGCGGTCTCATCCGGCGGTCTCCCGTTTTGCGCGGTAGCGCTCCACCATTCCCCAGATGCCCCGGGGTTCCACGGCCGACACCACCATGATGATGAGGGCGTAGAGGATCAGGTCCATCCCCACGAGGCCGGCCCGGGCGCCGAACCACTCCTTGAAGTAGCTCTTCAAGGGAATCAGGATCCCCGCCCCAATGATCGGGCCCCAGAGCGACCCGGCGCCCCCGAGCATCGCCATGAGCGCGATCAGGATCGAGAGATCCAGGCTCATGGTGTCCTCGGGTTCGATGTTCTTGATGTAGCAGGCGTGGAACGAGCCCACCAGGCTCACGAAGGCGGTGGCTATGGCATAGGTCTTCACCTTGGCCCAGTGGACGTCGATCCCCAGCGACCGCGCCATGTCCTCGTTGTCCTTGATGAGCCGCAGTTGATAGCCGAGCCGGGATTTACGAAACGCGTTCATGTACAGGACCCCGGCGAAGAAAAACACAAGGATCACGTAGTAGTAGTACACGTCGTCCTTGAAGATCAGGTGCCAGAAGTCCGGGGTTTCGAACCGGTGGGCCGGGATCTCGAGCCCCCGGGCCGCCCCCACGAAGTCCCACACCTCGAAAAGATCTTTGAGAACCAGCGACGCCGCGATCGTGGCGATGGCAAAGTAGTGCCCCTTGAGCCGGAACAGGGGGTAGCCGATGGCGAATGACCACAGGACCGAGAACCCCATGCCCACGGGCATCGACACCCAGAAGGGCACGTCCCAGCGCACGAGGCACACGGCGGTGGTGTAAGCCCCGATCCCCACGTACTGGGCCTTCCCCAGGTCCACCTGGCCGCCGTAGCCGCCGATGGTGTTCCAGCCCATCCCGTAGAGGGAGAACATCAGGAACTGGATCATCGTGGCCATGGCGAAGGACGACGCCGGCAGGAGCGGGAACGCCAGCAGGAACACCGCCACCACCCGGGATACCCAGCGCTCGGCGGGCCGAAAATCCGAAAAATCGAGGGCGGCCCTCAGTGCTTCCATCCGAACAACCCCCGCGGGCGGACGATCATGATGACGAAGTAGGCCAGATACACGAAGGTGTACTTGAACGAGGTGATCGGCACGTCGAGCATCCACTCCCACTCGGTGGCGTAGGACACGAAATCCCAGATGCCGGGGATCTCCATGATCAAGCCGACGACGATCCCGGCGGCCAGCGCCCCCGGCACGCTCCCGAACCCCCCGAGGGCGACGATGGTGAACGCGATCATCGTGAACAGGAGCCCCACGTACGGGTTCACGGCCCAGAAATTCACGATGAGGGCGCCCGCGATGGTTACCGTGGCACCCCCGATGCCCCAGGCCAGCGCGTTCATGCGCTCGGTGGGGATCCCCATATACCGGGCGGCCTGGGCGTTGAGCGCGGTGGCGGTGAGCGCTTTGCCCAGCCGGGTCCGGTTCATGAGGAGCCACACGGCGGCGAACGAAACCACCGAGAGCGCGGCGGCGGCGAGTTTGGTCGCGGGAACGATCACGCCCATGCCGAAATCCACGCTTTTCCCCACCAGAAGCCCGGTGTGGACCCCCCGGTCCTCGGACCCGAAAAAGAGCAGGGCCAGGTTGCGCAGAAAGAGCATCAGGCCGAAGGTGCCGAGGAGTTGGGCCACCATGGGGCCGCGCAGGAGAAACCGAACGAACCCCCAGTAGCACGCGATCCCCAGGAGGTACCCCACCACAGCGGCCACCGGGATGCCCACCAGGGGATCGAGCCCGGTGGCAGCCGCGGTGAGGAGCCCGGTATACATCCCCAACATCAGGAACTCGCCGTGGGCGAAGTTCACGATGTCCATGACCCCGAAGATGATGGTCAGGCCGAGCGCCACCAAGGCCAGCACCATGCCCAGCAGGACGCCTGCCACCAGAGAGCTGATCAAAATATCCATGGGCTACGCCGGTGCGAGAACGGGAGACCGCCGGGCACCCCGGCGGTCTCCACGGGGTTGGGGCCCTACTTCCAGCCCGGGAAGGGGTAGATCATGTCGGCCGTCGCCAGGTCGAACGGGTAGACGATCTCGAGGGTGATCTCCCCCTTGTCGTTCTTCTGATACTGGCCGATCAGGCCCGATCCGAGGACGTTCTGCCCCATCTCCGAGCCGGTGTTCTCGAAATCGATGCCGGCCCAGGGCACCACGAGCTCGGAGCCCGGGATCACGATCTCGTTGGCGGCCTTCTGGATGGCCTTGGGGTCGGTGGACCCGGCCTTGTTGAGCACGTGGTACCAGGCCTGGAGGCCGGTGAAGGCCCGGGCCGAGGCCCCGCCGAGGTCGTGGCCGGTGCGCTCCTTGTAGAGCTTGTTCACCTGGCCGGCCACCTTCTTCACCTCGGCGACCTTGGGCAGGAACACCGTGCGGGTCAGCACGCCCACGATGTCGTCTTTGAGGGTTTCGCGGAACTCGGGCTTCTCGAACCCGGCGTCCTGGCCCCAGATCACCTTGGGCGCGGCCCGCTGGGCCTTGAGGGTTTTGACCATGAGGATCGCGTCCGAGGTGTACGAGGCGAACAGATACACCCCGGCCCGGGACGCCTTAAGGGAGCGCACCTCGCTCGACAGATCGGCCGACTTGGCCGCGTACAGGATGGACTTTCGGACCTTGAACCCGTACTCCTTGGCGAGTTCCTCGATCAGCCCGGACACGTGGGAGCCCCATTCCGTCTTTTCGCAGGCCGAGGCGATGGTCCCGATCTCGTCCTTCGGGACCGCGGGCACGCCCCGCACCTTGCCCTCGGTCAGGCCTTTCAGGAGCTCGAACAGGTCCTTGGTGAACCAGCGGTCATGGGGGGTGGTGCGCCAGAACCACTTGAACCCGCGCTCCGTCAAGGCCGGCGACGTGGACGAGCCGTTGATCATGGGCACCCCGTACTGCTCGCACACCGCGCTCACGGTCTTCGTGACCGAGCTGTGGTAGCACCCCAGGATCCCGTCCACCTTGTCGTCGAGGATGAGCTTCTTGGCGAGGTCCGCGCCCAGGGTGGGGTTGCCCTCGTGGTCGCGGATCAGCAGTTCGATCTTCGCCCCGCCGAGACCGGGGATGCCCGCGGATTTGGCCATCTCCATGTCGATCCCGGGCATCACGTTGTTGATGATCTCGGCGGCGAGTTCCACCCCGGCCCGGAGCTCCCGGCCCGCCGCCGCGGCCCCGCCCGTGAGCGGGTAGATCACCCCGATTTTGACCACCTTGTCGGCCCCCCGGGCCGGCGCGGTCCAGAGGGGCGCGAGGAGCATGGCCGCCGAGAACAACAGGGTCGTGAAGAACGTTCGGGTTCTCATGTCCTCCTCTCCTTTCCGGCGCAGCGCGCCGCGTTCCGTGGGGGGCAACAGGGGCCCTTCCGAACCCACCGGCGGTCAAAAGACCGCCCACTCCCGGTCCATCCGGTCGGTCACCAGCATGCAGCCCGGCGCGTGGGTGATGGCGAGCTCGGGCCGGGCGTTTCGCAGCGCCACCTGGGGTGTGACCCCGCAGGCCCAGAACACCGGGACCTCCCCCTGCCGGATGTCCACCGGGTCCCCGAAGTCGGGGCGGGCGAGATCGGCGATGCCCAGGCCCGCCGGGTCGCCCACGCGGACCGGGGCCCCGTGGACCCCGGGGAACCGGGAGGTGATCTGGACCGCCCTCGGCACGAGGTCGGCGGGAATGGGCCGCATGGTGACCACGAGGTTCCCCCGGAACCGGCCCGCGGGCTCGCAGGGGATGCCCGTTTCGTACATGGGCACGTTCCGGCCCATCTCGACGTGCCGTACGGGGACCCCGGCTTCCAGCAGGGCCGACTCGAAGGTGAAGCTACACCCCAGGAGGAAGGTCACGAGGTCGTCCCGCCAGAGATCGCGGATGTTCTGAACCTCGTGGACCTCGGCCCCCCGAAACACCCGGTACCGGGGGCAGTCGGTCCGCACATCCGCGCCGGGGGCCAGGTAGGCCGGCTCGGTCTGCCCGGGTTCGAGCACCTCGAGCACGGGGCAGGGCTTGGGGTTTCGCTGGCAGAACAGGAAGAACTCGAACGCCCAGGCCGCGGGCAGGGTGACCAGGTTCACCTGGGTGTAGCCGGGGCACAGGCTCGCGGTGGGGGCGGTCCAGTCCCCGGACCGGCAGAGTCGGCGGAGTTCCCTGGGGGAGTTGGGGGTGGCCGAGCGCTTCACGAAACCCTTCCGATCGGGCGGAGGAAGGACGCGCCCCATTCATGACAGACGAAGGAATGGTTGTCAAGAAACGCAGTTTGACTGTGGGTCGCGGCGCCCCCCGCCGATCCGGGGCGACCGCGCCCGGCGATGTGTGATAGGATTCACAGCTCGGGGTGACGGACGCGGCCGGAGCCTATGTCGTCACCCGCAACGGACGAAGCAGCGACCCGTCGGTCGCGCCCGGACCGCGGCGGGAAGAAGAAAGAGCTTTACAAGACCGACCAGTCGGGAGTGATCCGCCCATGGAACTCTTCACGAAAGCCGCCCATCTCACGGCCCTGATCGCCTACGTTCTGGGCGCCCTCCTGTGCGCGGCCGCCCGGGAACGGAGGAACTCGGTCGGGAAGGTCGGCCTCGGTGCGGCCGTGCTGGGGTGGCTCGTTCAAGCTGGGCTCCTGGGGGTTCGGTGGGGGAAGGCCGGGTATCTGCCGGTCACGGGGCTCTTCTCCACGCTCCACTTCCTTGCCCTGTGGCTCGTGGGCATGGCGCTCTATTTCGCCTGGCGGTACCGGGCCCGGGGGCTCTTGCCCGGGGCCCTCGGGCTCGGGGCGGCGGCCCTGTGGGGGGCGTCCTACGGATCCATGGACCTCCAGCCCCTGAGCCCCGCGCTCGACACCCCGCTCTTTCTGATCCACGTGGCCACCTCGTTTGCGGCCTACGGGCTCTTCGGGCTCGCCGCGCTCGTGGGCGCCTACCGGGCCCTGGGGCTTTCGGGGTCCGGCCTGGGGGAGGAGCGCCGGATGCTCGACGAGTGCCTGTACCTGGGGTATCTCCTGTTCACCTGGTGCATGGTGGCCGGGAGCCTGTGGGCCTACCTGGCCTGGGGATCCTACTGGACCTGGCGGATCAAGGGGCTGTGGTCCACGATCGTGTGGTTTTTCTACTCGGCCGTGATCCACGTGCGCCACCGGCCGGCCTGGCAGGGGTGGCGGCTCAATGCGCTCACCATCGGCGGGTTCGGCCTGGTGCTCTTCACCTTCCTCGGGCTCGGGCTCCTGTTCGAGACCTCCCACCCGTTGCGGTAGGGGGAAAGGGCACCACGGAGTACCCGGAGAAAAGGGGGCAAAGGGTGGGACCCCTCCGGCCGGGACAGGCGGTGACGTTGGCCTTTGAAGGCTCTTGGCCGCCTAGCCGCCAAGCAGCCCAGCCGCCCAGCGGAACTCCCATCAAAGGAGCATCATCGTGAAACGCCTGCTCCAGAGCCTTTGGAACCTCGCCGTGGCTCCGGGCACGTTTGTGGTGCTGAGCGTGCTGTGGTGCCTGGACCTCGCGGCGGGGTCGATCCTTGCGTACCGGGCCGATCCCCGGTTCTGGATGAAGATGGACGCCGTGCCCTTCAACGTGTGGCTCCGGGAGGCGGCGCCGGCCCAGTGGCCCGGTTCGTGGTGGGTGTACGGCCTCGTCGTTCTGACCTACCTCGTGGTGGCGAGCCTCGTCCTTTGCACCCTGAACTGGTTCTGGCGGCGGCGCCAGGGGGTGCGAGGGCTCGCGGAGGTCCTCGTGCACCTGGGATTTTTGCTCATCTTCGTCGGGTTCGTGCTGGGCAGCGGGTTCGGTTCGCGGGCCCAGGGACTGCGGGTGCCGGTGGGGGCGGAGGCCGGGGCCGCGGGAACGCCCTACCGCCTCCGGGTCGAGGCCGTGGAGCCGGTGCCCGGACCGGACGGGAGGCCCTGGGACGTGCAGACCCGGGTCAGCCTGTGGCAGGGGGAGGCCAAGGTGGCGGAGGGTGCGGTGCGCACGAACCATCCCCTGATCCACGGGACCACCGTGGTGTATCCCCAGGGGGTGCAGACCGTGGTGCGGGGCGCCCGGGTGGCCACCACCCGGGGCACGGCGGAGGTTTCGGTGGGAGGGGAGGTGGAACTGGCCCCGGGGTTGCGGCTCGCCGCGGTGGGCGCCCTGAGCCCGGGAGAGCGATGGGGCCCGTATTTTGGCCCGGGGGTGCTCGTGGAGGTGCGCGCGGGCGGCGGTGCCGCGGGCCGGGTCTTCCTTGCTCCGGGCATGGGACCGACCCGGGTGGGGGACCTGGGGCTTCGGCTCGTGGACCTGGATCTCGAGCCCAACGGCGTGTACAACGTACACCAGGACCCAGGAGTATGGTTCGTGTTGGTGGGCGCGGTGCTCCTGACTCTGGGCACCATCTGGGCCGCCGCGCTCTACTTCGCCCGCCGGTCCCTGACCCCGGCCTAGCTCCCTTGGCGTTTAGCAAGAGATGTGAAGTATTGTTGCAGAAGAGCAGAAGACCCTTGTGCTTTTTGCTTCCTAGCTTCCTAGCCTTCTAGCTTTCTAGCCGAAAGGAGCCACTCCCATGACCCATCTCGACAAAGGAAAGTTCGCGAAGAAGCATCCGCCCGAACGAAAGCCCCGGCCGGAGGTGGCCGAGGCGGTGCGCAAGCGGGCCGAGGGAGGGGAGATCGCGTGCGCGGCGGCGTTCGCCGTGGCCGAGGAGTGCGGGGCGACACCGGCGGAGGTGGGGCTCGCCATCGACCTCCAGGAGATCTCGATCGTGAAGTGCCAGCTGGGGCTCTTCGGGTATCCGCCCAAGCGGAGCATCGTGGAACCCGCCGCGTCGGTGGATCCGGACCTGGAGGCCGCGATCCGGGCCGCCCTCGTGGACGGTCGGCTTCCCTGCGCCGAGGCGTGGCGCATCGCCGCCGAGCGGGGGATCGGCAAGATGAAGGTCTCGGAGGCCTGCGAGGCCCTCGGGATCAAGATCTCGTCGTGCCAGCTCGGCGCGTTCTGACCCTCGGTCCCCCGGCCCGGCGCATCGCCGGGCCGGGGAGAACACAAGATCTTGTGTTCGAGGCCACCAGAGCCACAGCACGTTGTGTTTTCTCCTTTACTTTCCCCCCCCGATCCCGTAGCATGCCGGCGTCGCCTCCTCCCCTGACGTCGGATGGAGCCGGATGAAGCTCAAAAAGCTCGACCTCTGCGGCTTCAAGACCTTCCCCGAACCCACCCAGATCGTGTTCCACGACGGCATCACGGCCGTGGTGGGGCCCAACGGGTGCGGCAAATCGAACATCATCGACGCGATCCGCTGGGTCATGGGCGAGACGAGCGCCAAGGGGCTCCGCGGCGACGCCATGACCGACGTGATCTTCAGCGGCAGCGACTCCCGGAAGCCCCTGAACCTGGCCGAGGTCACCCTGACCCTGACCGAGGTGGAGGGCGCGCTCCCCGAGAAGTTCGGCAACTACCACGAGGTGGCCATCACCCGGCGGCTCCACCGGTCGGGGGAGAGCGAGTACCTGATCAACAAGGTGCCCTGCCGGCTCCGGGACATCATGGAGCTTTTCATGGACACCGGCGTGGGGCGCCGGGCCTACTCGGTGGTGGAGCAGGGGCGGATCGACGCGATCCTGTCGGCGAAGCCCGAGGAACGACGGTCGCTCATCGAGGAGGCGGCCGGCATCACGAAGTTCCGGGCCCGCAAGGAGGAGACCCGGCGCAAGATGGAGCACGTCCGCCAGAACCTGGAGCGGATCGGGGACGTGATCGGCGAGGTGCGCCGGGAGATGAACGCCCTCAAACGCCAGGCGTCCCGGGCCGAGGCGTTCCGGAAGCTCCGGGCCCAGCGCCGGGAGGGGGAGCGGGCCCTCCTGGTGTTCGAGTGGTCCGGGCTCACCGAGCGCCTGGCCGCCTGCCGCGACCGGGTGAAGGGACTGGAGGCCCAGTTGGTGGAGGCCCACGCCGCCGTGAGCCGGACCGAGGCCGAGGTGGAGGCGGCGCGGTTCGCCCTCCTGGAGAGGGAGAAGGGGCTCGAGGGGGTCCAGAAGGGGGTGTACGAGGTCCGAAACCGGATCGCCCAGGCCGAGGAGCGCTCGTCCTTTCTGCGGCGGGAGATCGACGCCCTGGCCGAGCGGGCGACCGCGGCCGAGACCGAGGCGGCCGACCTCGTCCGGAGGCGGGAGGAGCTGGCGGCCGAGGCCGAGGCGGTCCGGCGGGAGCTCTCGGAGTTGGAGCAGAGCCTGGAGGGCCGGGAGGGGGTTCTGGAAACCCTGGAGGGGGAGCACGAGGCCGCCCTCGAGGCCCAGCGGGAGGCCGAACGGGCCCTGGAGGCCCGCCGGCGCGAGGTGCTCCAGGCGCTCTCCGAGGTCACCCGGCTGGGCCACGCCCTCGACCACGCCGCCCGGCAGGAGTCGGACGCCCAGCGGCGCCTGGCCGAGGCGAACCGGACCGAGGCCGAGGCCCGGGAGCGGCTGGCCGAGGTGGAGGCCGAGATCGAGCTCCGCCAGGGGGAGCTCCGCCGGGCCGAGGCCGCCCGGGACGAGACCGCGGCCGAACGGGCCCGGCTCGAGGAGGCCCTGCGGGCGACCCGTAGCCGGCGCGAGCAGGCGAACCGCCGCGCCGAGGAGCTGCGCCGGAAGCTCCACGGAGACGAGTCGCGGCTCCAGAGCCTGGAGCAGCTCAAGAATCGGTTCGAGTGGTACGCCGAGGGGGTCAAGGAGGTGCTGGCCCAGGCCCGGGCCACGGGCCGTAACGGGGTGCGCGGCGTGGTGGCCGACATTCTGGCCGCGCCGCCGGAGTACGAGGCCGCCCTCGAGGCGGCCCTGGGGGAGCGGCTCCAGTACGTGATCGTGGAGGATCCCGACCGGGGGCTGGAGGCCGTGACCCACCTCAAGGAGCGGCGGGCCGGCCGGTCAAGCTTCGCGCCGGTGGAGCTCCGGCCGGGCCTGGAGCCCGTGTTTCCCCCGGCCGGCGCGCCGGGGGCCCGGGGACGGCTCCTGGATCTCGTCGAGGTGGCCGAGGGCTACGAGGCGTTCGCCCGGGGGCTCCTGGGCGACGTGTTCGTGGTGGAGAGCCTGGAGCACGCCGTGGGGCTGTGGCGGCAAAACGGCATGCGGGCCACCCTGGTGACCCTCGACGGCGACACCGTGAGCCCCGAGGGGGTGATCTCGGGGGGCGCGAAGGCCGGGGAGCAGGCCGGGCTCCTCCGAAAGAACCGCGAGATCCGGGAGCTTCGCCGCACGGTCGAGGCGCTCCGGCGGGACCTGGAGGCGGCCGAGCAGGAGGTGGAAACCCTCGATGCCGAGGCCGCGCGTCTCGAGGCCGAGGGGGAGGCCGCCCGGGAGGAGGCCCACCGCCAGGAGCTCCAGGTGGTGCACCTGGCGCGGGACCTGGAGCGGCTCGCCGAACGGCGCGAGCGGCTGGTGGAGCGCTGCGAGGGGATCGCCTTCGAGCGCGAGGAGCTCCTCGAGGCTCAGGAGCGGTTTCGGGAGGAGCGGCTGCGCCTCGAGGCCGAGCGGCTCGAGGCGGCGGAACACCACCGGCGGGCCGAGGAGCAGGCGGAGGCGCTGGAGGCCGAGGTGGAGGCCCTCCGGGAACGGGCCCGGGTGCTCGGGGCCCGGGTGACCCAGCAGCGGGTGCGGGACGCCGCGGACCGGCAGCGGCACCGGGGGCTTCAGGAGCGGATCCGCACCCTCGTGACGAGCCTCGAGAACGTGGACCGCCGCCGGGAGAAGCTCGCGGCCGAGGCCGAGCGGGCCCGGGCCGAGCGGGCCCAGCGGTTCGAGGAACTCCGCCAGGTGCTCGCGTTTCTCGACGTCGCCCGGCGGGAGCTCGAGACCGCCGAGGGCTCGGCGCGGGAGGCGGCCGAGGCCCTCGACACGGCCCGCGCCCGGGTGGGGGAACTCGAAAAGGCCGGCGCGGCGGCCCGGGCCCGGCTCGGGGAAGTCCAGGAGGCCCACAACGCCGCCGCCCTGGAGCTTCGGGAGCGGGAGGTGGAGGCCCGGACCCTGGCCGAGCGGTTCCGGGAGAAGACGGGCGAATCCATCGACGAGGCCGCCCGGGAGGGCGTGCCCGAGGGGTTCGACCCGGAGGCCACCCGGGCGCTCCTGGAGGACCTCGACCGCAAGCTCGCGGGGTTCGGCGAGGTGAACCTGCTCGCCATCGAGCAGTACGAGGAGCGCAAGGAACGGTTCGAGTTCCTGGAGCGCCAGCGCGAGGACCTGGAGGGGAGCCTCCGGTCGCTCCAGGAGGCGATCCGGAAGATCGACCGGGAGAGCCGAAAGCGGTTCGGGGAGACCTTCGAGAAGGTCCGCGAGGCCTTCCGGGAACTCTATCCGAAACTCTTCCGGGGCGGGGAGGCCGAACTCGTCCTCACCGAGCCCGAGGACCTCCTCACC
The DNA here is from genome assembly GCF_054656955.1 of Deferrisoma palaeochoriense. NCBI lineage: Bacteria > Pseudomonadati > Thermodesulfobacteriota > Deferrisomatia > Deferrisomatales > Deferrisomataceae > Deferrisoma > Deferrisoma palaeochoriense. Next base: position 33,040 of record NZ_BAAHXI010000010.1, on the reverse strand, counting down.
ACGGGGATCGACATCGTGGCGCGGCCCCCCGGGAAGCGCCCCCAGAACATCAGCCTCCTGTCGGGCGGCGAGAAGGCGCTTACGGCCGTCGCGCTCATCTTCGCCATCTTCCAGGTGAAGCCGAGCCCCTTTTGCATCCTCGACGAGGTGGACGCCCCGCTCGACGAGGCGAACATCGGCCGGTTCACGGAGCTCCTGGCCGAACTCAAGACCCGCTCCCAGTTCGTTATCATCACCCACAACCGCTCCACCATGGAGGCGGCCGACCACCTCTACGGCGTCACCATGTCCGAACCCGGCGTGAGCCGGGTCCTCTCCGTCAAACTCCACGACGAAGCCCCGGCCGAGGCGGCCTGACAAAGCGGGGGCGACCCGACCCCGTCTCCGTGGGCTTTTCCCCGGACCCTGGGCCATCCGGATCGGCCGTGGTATGGTTCCCCCAGGTCGGGGCGAATGGGCTGTCGGCGGAAAGGTCGCGCGTGCCGGAACTGTGCCGCTTCTTTGGAATCGTGATTCGGATGTTTGCCGAGGTCGGGGAACCGCACCACGTCCCGCATTTCCACGCGTACTATCAGGACCACGTGGGCGTGTTCGGCATTGACCCGGTGGAGCTGGTGGCCGGGTTCTTGCCGCGCCGGCAGCGGCGGCTCGTGGAAGCGTGGGCCGAGCTACACCAGGAGGAGCTGATGGAGGACTGGCAGCGTCTGCAGCAAGGGCGACGCCCGTTTCCCATCGAGCCTTTGCGGTGAGGGTGACGATGACGCACGGCATTTACAAGGTGACCGAACTGGTTGTGGAGGGCCCGTACACCTTGCGGTTGCGGTTCGACGACGGCGCGGAGGTGACGATCGATTTTCGGCCCGTGTTGGAGGGGGAGGTGTACGGAGAACTGAAAGACCCAAAGGTGTTTCGGCAGGTTCGGATCGACCCGGAGGCGCACACCCTCGTGTGGCCGAACGGCGCGGATTTCGATCCCGAGACCCTTAGGAACTGGGACACGTACCTCCCGGCGCTCGCCGAAAGGGCGAGGCGCTGGGCGTCCCGGGCGGCTTGATGTGGAGGGCGGCACAATGACCGAGACGATCCAACGCTTTCTGGACGCCGTGGAGACCTGCGTGCGACCGCTGACGAAACCCGTGGGCATCCGGCTCGCCGCGGAAGGGGAGGCGGCCCCGCCCAAGACGAAGCGGCCGCTCGAGCACCTGAAACGGCGGATGACCGTGTGCCAGGGGCTCACGGCGGCCCGCACCCTGGGCTGGACCATGGCCTTCGGGGCGGACGACCACGGGTGCCCCATGCCCAAGGTGTTCGCCGGCCACATCCCCCCCGACCGGCTCCTGACCGGCCAGGTGGCCGATTTCTACCAGGCCGACCCCGAGGTGGCCCGGGCCATGGAGGCGAGCTACCCCCGCTGGCCCGAGGGGCGGTACCGGGAGATCTGGCTCGCCCCCCTGGACCGGTGCGCGTTCGAGCCCGACGTGGTGGTGGTGTACGGGAACCCGGCCCAGGTTCTGGCCCTGATCCAGGCCGCGAACTTCGGGGTGGGCACCGGGGTTCGCTCCGTGAGTTCGGGCCGGTTCGGGTGCTCGGCCTGGATCGCCGGGGTGGCCCAGTCGGGGGAGTGCACCTACCTCGTGCCGGGGCCGGGGGAGCGGGTGTTCGCGGGCACCCAGGACCACGAGATGGCGTTCGCCGCGCCCGCGGGCGCCCTGGACCGGGTGGCCGCCGGGTTGAACCACGTGCGCCGGGGCGGGGCCTACCGCTACCCCGTGCCCAACCTGGCGGCCCTGAGCGAGCCCCAGATGCCCCCCAAGTACTACGGGATCGACCCGACCCACGCCCCGGACTGACGGGACGGACCGAACCGAGGAAGGCGGTTTTATTTAATGAAACCGCCTTTTTCTTGACAAGACGGTTTGTGTGCGAAATATTGGGCCGGCCGGCGGGGGCGGAAAGGCGCGCGCATGGACGGGTCGGCCCGAGGGGGGAAGGGCGAGTGGGGGCACCGGGGCTGGTGGGTGCTGGGGAGCGCCGTGTTCGTCCTGTTTGCGATCGGGGCGGTGCGGTTCTCCTATGGGGTGCTCTTCCGGCCGATGATCAAGGAGTTCGGCTGGAGCCGGGAGGTGGGCTCCTGGGCCTACTCGGCGAACATGTGGTGCTTCGCCCTCACCATGCCCCTGTCCGGGGCCCTGTACGACCGGTTCGGGCCCCGCCGGCTCCTGGGGTTCTTCGGCGGGCTTCTGGTCGCCGGGGTCGCGCTATCCGCGGCGGCCACCTCCCTGGGGCCGTTGGTCGTGGGGTACGGCTTCCTGGCCGGGGTGGGGTTCGGCGGACTCGGCCCCACGCTCCTGGCGAGCGTGGTGGGGCGGTGGTTCGCGGGCCGCACGGGACTACTTATGTCGCTTGGGTTCGCCGGCATCGCGGCGGGCCAACTCACCCTGCTTTCCCCCGTGGCCTGGGCGGCCGAGGTTCTGGGATGGCGGTGGGCGCTGGGGGGCCTCGCCGTCCTCTTGATCCTCGCGGTGGGCCTGGCCCTGGTCTTCGTGCACGACGAACCCGCCGCGTTCGGCCTCGGCCGGGTGGGGGAGGGGAATCCGCAAGGCCCGCGGCCGTCGCCCGGTGGCGAAGGGGCCCGGATGGGCCGGGCCGGGGCGGTGGTTACGGCCGCGTTCTGGGTCATCTGCGCCGTCTACGCGATCTGCGGCTTCACCGACTTCCTCGTCGATCTCCACGTGGTCCCCCTTCTCCTCGACCGGGGCGGAACGCTCCTCGCCGGTGGCGCGGTCAAGGCGGTCATGGGGGCCGCCTCGTTCTTCGGGGTGCTCCTGTCCGGGTGGCTCGCCGACCGCATGGACGAGCGCGTTCCCCTGGCCGCGTCGTTCGCCCTGCGGGCCCTCATCTTCGCAGGGGTCCTTCTGCTCCCGGGGTTGGGGCCGGCCGTGGGGTTTGCCGTGTTGTACGGGTTTTCGTTCATGGCCTCGGCCCCCATCACCACGGTACTGGTGCGAAAGCGCTACGGGGTGGCGAACATCGCGCTGCTGACGGGCACCGTGACCTTCGTCCACCACGCCGCCGGCGGACTGGGTGCGTTTCTGGGAGGCGCGGTGTTCGACCGGTTCGGCTCCTACGGGGCGGCCCTGGCCCTGGCCGGGGCGCTCTCGGCCGCGGCGGCCGGGCTCAGCCTGGCGATCTCCCGGGCCCGGGGGGAGGGCGCGGGGGCCGCCTAACCCGGCCCGCCCCCGCGCAAAAAGGAGAGATCCGTGCTGTTTCGGGAGTGCCTGTGTTTCGCGCTGGGCAAGGTGACGCGCCAGATGGCCCGCGCCTACCGCGAGCGGCTCGAGCCCTACGGCCTCACCCAGCCCCAGTTTTTCCTCCTCATCGCGCTCTATGAGGAGGACGACATCCCCATCTCGCGGCTCGCCGAGGCGGTGGCGCTCGACAAATCCACCCTGACGGGCATCCTCGACCGGCTGGAGCGCGACGGGCTGGCCGAGCGGGTGCCCACCCCGGAGGACCGCCGGGTGGTCCACGTGCGGCTCACCCCGAAGGCCCGGGCCCTGGAGGGGGAGTTGCGGCGGATCTACGAGGAGACGAACCGGGCGTTTCTCGTCCGGCTCACCGACGAGGAGCGCCGGGTGCTGGACCGGGTGGTGGCGAAGTTCGAGGAGGTGCCCCATGGGTGAGCGGCGGGTCCACTACGGCTGGGTCGTCATCTTCACCGGGCTCCTCGTGACCATTGGGGCCCACGGGTTCGGCCGGATGTCCTACACCCTGATCCTGCCGGCCATGAAGGACGGGCTCGGGTTCACCTACACCCAGTTGGGGCTCCTCGAGATGGGGAACTTCGTGGGGTATCTGGTGATGGCCCTGGTGGGGGGCATGCTGGCCGCCCGGTTCGGGCCCCGGCGGGTCATCGCCTCGGCCCTGGTCCTCATGGCGCTCACCCTCGCCGGCATGGGGGTGGCCCGGGGGTTCGGGTTCGCCCTGGCCATGCGCACCCTCACGGGGCTCGGGAACGGGGCGGCCTACGTGCCGGCCATGGCCCTCGGGGCGGCGTGGTTTGCGCTTCGGCTCCGGGGGCTCGCGACCGGGATCGTGACCGCCGGGATCGGGGCGGGCACGATGATCGCGGGGCTCATCGTGCCGCCGATCCTCAAGGCCGGCGGCCCCGAGGGCTGGCGCACGGCCTGGTTCGTGCTGGGGGCGGCGGTTCTGGCGATCGCGGCGGTGGCTGCGGCGCTCCTTCGCACGAGCCCGGCCGAGGTGGGGCTTCGGCCGATCGGCGAGGATCCGGCGGTCGCGCCGCCCGCCGGCACCCCGGGAGGGCGGGCCCGGGTGCTCCAGTGGGGGCTCGTGTACCGCCAGCGAAAGGTCTGGTACCTGGGGTTCGTGTACTTCATGTACGGGTTCTCCTACATCATCTACGTGACGTTCTTCGTGGCCTACCTCGTGAAGCAGCGGGGGTTCGGCACCGGGGAGGCGGGGGGGCTGTGGGCGCTGGTGGGGGCCCTGAGCACGTTCTGCGGGCTTTTGTGGGGCGGCATCTCCGACCGGATCGGCCGGGCCCGGGCCACGGCCCTGGCCTACACGGTGCTCGCCTTCGCCTACGGGGTGTATGCGCTGAGTTCGGGCCGGTTCGGCCTCTACCTTTCGGCCGTGGTGTTCGGGGTGACGGCCTGGAGCGTGCCGACGATCACGGCCGCGGCCGCCGGCGACTACGTGGGGCCGCGGCTTGCGCCCGCCTGCCTCGGGTTCATCACGCTCTTTTTCGGGATCGGCCAGGCCCTGGGGCCGGCCGTGGGCGGCGCCCTGGCCGACCGCACCGGGAGTTTCGTGGCCGCGTTTGCCCTGGCGGCGGGCGTGTCCCTTTTGGGCGCCGCGCTCTCCCTGCGGCTTCCCCGGGCCGAGGGTGCGGGCCCATGAGCGCCGCCGAGCGCCCCGGCCGGCTGCCCCTGGGGCCGGTGCTGATCCTCCTGGGGCTGTCCCTGCTCTGGGGCGGCAACATGGCCGCCATCAAGATCGCGGCCCGCGACGTGGCCCCCGTGTTCCAGGCGGGGGTGCGCTCGGCCGTGGCGGCCGGGTGCCTGTGGGTGTGGATGCGGGTGGTGGGCCTCCCGGTCTTCCCGAGCCGGGCCGCCCTGGGGCACGGCGTGGTGGTGGGAGCCCTGTTCGGCCTGGAGTTCGGAGCGATCTACCTGGGGCTCAACTACACCTTTGCCTCCCGGGCCTACGTGTTTCTCTACACGCAGCCGTTTTTCACGGCCCTGGGCGCCCATTTCTGGCTCGGAAACGACCCCATGGACCGGCGGAAGGCCTTGGGTCTCGTGCTCGCGTTCGCCGGGGTCGTGGTGCTGTTCGGGAAGGACTGGGGCGAGGTGACCCTGCGGACCCTGCCGGGGGACCTCCTGCTGCTCTCGGCCGGGGCGCTGTGGGCCGCCACCACGCTCTACATCAAGCGGTATCTGACCGCGGTGGCGGTGCCGCTGCAGACCCTGTTCTACCAGGTCGGGTTCTCGGCGCCGCTCCTGTTTCTCCTGAGCGCCCTCCTGGAGCCCGCGCCGGTGCGGGGCGCCTCCGCGGCCGGGTTCCTCGCCCTGGCCTACCAGTGCGTGGTGGTGGCGTTTCTGAGCTATCTCGTCTGGTTCGAGCTCGTGCAGCGGTACCCGGTGAGCCTCCTAGCGGGGTTTACGTTCTTCACCCCGGTGTTCGGGGTGCTCGTGAGCGGGGTGTGGATCCTGCGCGAGCCGATCACCGCCGCCGTGTTCGTGGCCCTGGCCCTCGTGAGCGCCGGCATGGTGCTCGTGAACCGTCCCCGCCGGGCGGCGGACCTGCCGGTTCCGGAGTGAAGCGGGGCGGCTACGCGGCCAGGCGGCTGAAACCCTTTGGGATTCCAGAGTCACCTCCCTGCCCGGCCCGCGGGTCCCAACTCGGCTCTCCGCCAGCCCCCCACCCATGAGAGGCCCCGTTAGAAAGGAGACTGACCATGCGTAGTCGCTGGCCCACCCTGGGCACCGTGCTCAAGATGCATGCGCGCCACCACCCCGACCGGCTCGGGTGCGCCGACAAGAACCGGAGCTTCAGCTTCAACCAGTGGAACGAGCGGGCTTGCCGGCTGGCGAACGCGCTCGCCGGCGCCGGCGCGGGGTACGGCGAGCGGGTGGCCATGCTGGCCTACAACCGGGTGGAGTGGATGGACCTGTACGCGGCCTGCGCCAAAGGGGGGCAGATCGCGGTGCCCGTGCTCTTCCGGCTCGCGCCGCCCGAGATCGAGCACGTGGTGAACCACTGCGAGGCCCGGGTGTTCCTGGTGGAGGCGCCGTTCGTGGAGGCGGTCGAAAGCCTTCGGGACCGGCTGCCCACGGTCGGCACCTACGTGTACCTGGGCGACGGCCCCGCGCCGGCCGGCTACGTGGGGTACGAGGAGTTCCTGGCGAGGGGCCGGCCGGACGAGCCGGACCGGCTGGTGGACGCGGCCGATCCCTGGACCATCCTCTACACCTCGGGCACCACCGGAACGCCCAAGGGCGTGGTCCGGTCCCACGAAAGCTACGTGGCCCACTACCTCCTGAACAACGTGAACACCGGGGTACGGCCCGACGACAAGCCCCTCCTCGTGATGCCGCTGGCCCACGTGAACTCCATCTATTACTCGTTCTGCTACACCTACGTAGGGGCGCCGGTGGTCGTGTACAACGAGCGGAGCTTCGACCCCGAGGATCTCCTGCGCACCATCGCGGCCCACGGCGTCACCTTCACCTCGCTGGTGCCCACCCACTACGTGATGATCCTCGATCTCCCCGAGGCGGTGCGCTCCCGGTACGACGTGGGCTCCATCCGCCAGCTCCTGGTCTCCTCGGCGCCCGCCCGCCGGGAACTCAAGCTCGCCATGCTCGAGTACTTCCAGGGCGTGGAACTCTGGGAGGCGTACGGGTCCACGGAAACGGGGCTCGTGACCCTGCTCCGGCCTGAGGAGCAGTTCGAGAAACTCGGGTCGGTGGGCCGGGAGATCTACGGCATCGACGAGATCCGGCTTCTGGACGACGAGGGCAACGAGGTGCCGCCGGGCGAGGTGGGGGAGCTCTGGGCCCGCACGCCCCATATGTTCACCGAGTACTGGAAGGACCCCGAGCGCACCCGCAACGCCTTCCGGGGCCCGTGGTTCAGCCCGGGCGACATGGCCCGCCGGGACGAGGACGGCTACTACTATTTGGTGGACCGGAAGGCCAACATGATCATCACGGGCGGGGAGAACGTGTACCCTTCGGAGGTCGAGGCCGTGGTGGCCCAACACCCGGCCGTGCGGGACGTGGCCGTGATCGGGGTGCCCGACCCCAAATGGGGGGAGGCGGTGAAGGCCGTGGTGGTGCTCCGGGCGGGGTTTGCGGCCTCCGACGCGCTGGCCCGGGAGATCCAGGAGTTCTGCAAGGGCCGGATCGCCGGGTACAAGCGGCCGAAGATCGTGGAGTTCATCGCCGAGCACGAGATGCCCCGCACGGCCACGGGCAAAATCCTGCACCGGGTGCTCCGGGAGCGGGCCCGGACGGGGTAGGGGGGCAAGGAGCGACGGCCGGAGGTTGTTACCACGGAGGGCACGGAGGACACGGAGACTCAAGGGCCCTGGGGTTTCCGGCCGCGTCCTGATGGCGGACCTTCAGACCGGCGACCGAAGACCGACGACCGAAGACCGACGACCGAAGACCGAAGACCGATCTTCCTCGGAGGGAACGATGCGCATCGAACGACCGGCGGTGGTGGGGGTGGGGGCCACGGGCACCGTGCTCGCGGCGGCCCTGTTGGAGACGTGCCCCGAGACGATCCTCGTGGTGTCCAGGCCGGAAGCGGCCGAGGCCCTGCGGGCCCGGGGGCTGCGGGTGACCGGTGCGGTGGAGAAGGCGGTGCGGGTCGGGGAGGTGGTGGTGGGACCGGAAGGTCTCGCGGGCCGCGGGGCCGACGCCGTGTTCCTGTGCACCAAGACCTACGACCTCCCCCGGGTTCTGGACGCCCTGGAACCCGCGGTCCGGCCCGGGGAGACCGCCGTGGTGAGCTGCCACAACGGCCTCGGCACCGAAGACGACGTGGCCGAACGGTTCGGCGCGGAGAGCGCGTTCCGGATGGTTCTGAACTACGGGTGCGCCCGGCGCGGGCCCGGCGAGGCCGAGGTGGCGTTCTTCAACCCCCCGAACCATCTGGGGGCCGTGTCGCCGGCGGGCCGGGAGCGGGCGGCCGCCCTGGCCGGGGCCCTCACGGCCGGGGGGCTGGCCACCGAGGCCGTGGACGACATCGGCCTTTCCGTGTGGAAGAAGATGGTCATGAAGTGCACCATGGCCCCGATCTGCGCCCTGGCCGACATGACGCTCCGGGAGGCCCTCACGTCGCCGCCGAGCCGGCGGGTGGCCGATGCCTGCTTCCGGGAGGTGCTGGCCGTGGCCCGGGTCCTGGGATACGACCTCGGGGAGGAGTACCTGGCCCAAGTGGTGGCCTACCTGGAGAAGGCCGGGGTCCACAAGGACTCGATGTGCCACGACCTGGCGGCCGGAAAGCCCACCGAGATCGAATACCTGGGCGCCCGGGTCGTGGCCTACGGCGAACGCCACGGAATCCCCACCCCCACGTACCGGGTGCTCACCGACCTCGTGAGGGCGCTGGAGCAAAGCCGCCGCGGGGAGAAAGGCGGCTGACGGCCGAAGGCCGAGAATTATTCCACCACGGAGGGCACGGAGGACACGGAGGGGGGTGGAGGCGTTCCCGGGCCCTTGGGCCGGGCGCGGGAACGGAACCGCCGGGACCTTGCCCGGTGTGGGAGCGCCCTCCAAGGCGCGACTCGGGCCGTAAGGCCCGAAACGGCCGTGTCACAGCCCGGTTGGACCCGAGGGACCGTAGACGGTAGACCGCAGACTGTGGACCGAAGCTGCCGGAGGCGAGAGCGTGCGGGAACTGTGCGAGAACGTCTGGAACGTGGGTCATCCCCTCTTCGACGTGTACCTGGTGCGGGGCGGGGAGAGGGCCGCCCTGGTGGAGGTGGGGATCTCGGCCGTGGCGGGCCGGGTGGTGGGGAACCTCGAGCGCCTGGGCGTGGAGCCGGATCTCCTGGTGGTCACCCATCCCCACACCGACCACGTGAGCGGGCTTCGCCCTCTGCGGGAGCGCTACCCGGACGCCCGGGTCGTCGTGGCCCCCGGCGCCCGGGAGTTTCTGGCCCATCCCCGGGCCGCCGCCGGGTTCGGGGCCGAGGACCGGTTCATGGCCGAGGCGCTCCGGAGCCGCGGGGAGGACGGGGTGGGGGCCCCCGAGGCGGAACCGCCGGATCTTGGGGATGCCGACGTGTCCGCCGAGGGGGCTCGGATCGATCTCGGCGGGCTCACCCTGGAGTTCTGGGAGGCCCACGGCCACTCGCCCGGAAATCTCCTGATCCGTATCCCGGAGCGAAACCTGATTTTCGCCTCCGACTCCCTGGGGTTCCGGTACGGGGACGGCGGGTTCATGCCGCTGTTCTTCACCGGGTACGGCCCCTACCTGGAAACCCTGGCGCGGATCCGGCAGGCGGCGCCCGAGATCGTGGCCCTGGGGCACCAGGGGGCGCTGGCGGGAGAGGCGGCCCGGGACGCCCTGGCCGCGGCCGAGGGGGCCGCCCGGAGCCTGCGGGACCGGGTGCTGGCCCACGAGGGAACCGACGAGGCCCTGGCGGAGGCCCTTTTCGCCGAGGTGTACCGGGACGAGCTCACCTGCTACAGCCCGGAGAACATCCGGGCCTGCTGCGGGCTTTTGGTCCGCCGGGTGAGGCAGGGGTAGCAATCAGAAGCATCGTCGGATACGGGTGGGGGACTGGCTCCGACCGGGTGCGAGTGCGGCACCCATTTCGCCGCGCCTTCTCATGCCGCCGTCAGCCCGGTGGGCCGGGGCACGGGCAGCGGAAGTTCCGAACCTTCCAAAGCAATCCAAGCCTGGTGGGGCGCGGCGACGTGAGGGGCCGCACCCGGCTCTCCACCAGCCCCCCACCCGCGGGTTTCCGTAGCGACCACGGGGACCTGACAATCCTTCCGTTGGTGTTGGTGGTAGCCACGTCCGCGCGTCTACCCGCGGATCCGTTCCGCGTGGCCGGCCCACTCCCGCTCCCGCAGCACGTTTTTGCGGATCTTCCCGGTGCTCGTTTTCGGGAGGTCGCAGAACTCGAACGCCTTCGGGCATTTGAAATGGGCGAGCCGCTCCCGGCAGAACGCCCGGAGTTCCTCGGCCGTCAGGGTGACCCCGGGCTTGGGGGTTACGAAGGCCTTGGGCACCTCGCCCCAGGTGTCGTCGGGTACCCCGATGACGGCCACCTCGGCCACTCCGGGGTGCTTGTAGAGCGTGTTCTCCACCTCGATCGTGGAGATATTCTCCCCGCCCGAGATGATGATGTCCTTCTTCCGGTCCTTGAGTTCGATGTACCCGTCGGGGTGGACCACGGCGAGGTCGCCGCTGTGGAACCACCCGCCCCGGAACGCCTCGGCCGTGGCCTCGGGTTGGCGGAAGTAGCCGAGCATCACGTTGTTGCCCCGCATCACCACCTCGCCCAGGGTCTGGCCGTCCGCCGGCACGTCTTCCATGTGCTCGTCCACCACCCGCAGGTACACCGCATGGGTGTAGGCCACCCCCTGGCGGGCCTTGCGCCGGGCCCGTTCCTCGAGGGGAAGCTCGTCCCACTCCGGGTGCCAGGCGCACACGGTGTGGGGGCCGTAGACCTCGGTCAGCCCGTACACGTGGGTGATCCGGGCTCCCATCTCCTCCACCTGGCCGATCAGGGTGGGGCTGGGCGGGGCGGCCGCCGTGACGATGTGCACGGGCCGGGCGAACCGGTAGTCGGCGGAAGGCCGCGCCGCCACCAGCATCCGGAGCACCGTGGGGGCGCCGCACAGGTGGGTGACCCCCCACCGGTCGATGAGGCGGTACGCCTCGGCCGGGTCGAACCTCCGTTGGCACACGTGGGTACCGCCCACGGCGGTCACGGCCCAGGGGAAGCACCATCCGTTGCAGTGGAACATGGGCAGGGTCCAGAGGTACACGCTGTAGGCCGAGAGCCCGGTCTCCACGATCTCCCCGAGGGCGTTCAGCGCCGCGCCCCGGTGGGAGTACACCACCCCCTTGGGGTTTCCGGTGGTGCCCGAGGTGTAGTTGATGGAGATGGGGGCGGCCTCGTCGGTCACCCGGAACCCCACCGGCTCGGAGGAGGCGGAAGCGAGGAAGCCCTCGTACTCCGGACTCTCCGGCGCCCAGGTCTCCCCTTCGGCCTTCGCGTCGGCGACGTGGACCACGAGCCCCGGGAACCCCTTGATGGCCGGCCGGACCCCGGCCGCGAGTTCCAGGTCCACGAGGAGCACCTTGGGCTCGGCGTGGCCCAGGATGTAGGCCACCTCGTCGGCGGACAGCCGGGTGTTGATGGCCACGAGAACCCCTCCGGCCTTCGGGACCCCGAAATGGGCTTCCAGCATGGCCGGCACGTTGGGCAGCAGCGCGGCCACCCGGTCGCCGGGTCCGACCCCGGCGTCCCGGAGGGCCCGGGCCAGGGCGTCGCACCGCCGGCCGAACTCCCCGTAGGTCCAGACGCGGTCGCCGTAGACCGCAGCCGGCCGCTCCCGGAACACCCGGGCGCTTCGTTCGAGGAAATCCAGGGGGGTGAGGGGGGCGAAGTTGGCGTCGTGGAACTCCATGGAAACCTCCCGATCGCGTCGTGACCCGGCGGGGGAACCGCGGGTGGACGGAGGCCGGTGCACGGGGGGCCCGCCAACCCGTCCGTCGGCCCAGCCGGCCGGCCCGATTCCTAGGTCTGCCTCTCCACCTCCTGGGGCGGCCGCCGCCACCGGGTGCGAAAGCCCACGAGGCCGAAGAGCCGCCGGCTGCGGTGGTGCCGAAAGATCTCCTCCAGCGAGAGGTGGGGGTCCCGGTCCGGGGTCTGGAGGTAGGCCCGGATCGCGTCGATCCGGCGCACGAGCTCCTCTTCGGCGGCGGCCCGGAGCTCGGCCTTGAGCTCCAGGATCTCCTGCTTGAGCTCCCGGGGCGGGGGCTCCCCCCGGTACTTGCGGAGTTTGTACCGAATCCGGGTCTCCACCAGCCGCTCCAGCTTCTCCTCGTAGTCCTCGCCGAGCCAGAGCACCTCGGGCACCAGATCGCCGAAATGGGTCACCCCCAGGATGTCCTTGCCCTGCTCCCAGTAGGCCAGCAGGTAGTCGGTCTCCAGATCGCGATAGTTCTGCAACGGCATATACATGCGACGAAGATGTTGCAGGACTTTCTCGGCTTTTTTCTTGTGCCCCCCGATGATCACCGAGCTGCCCACCTCGCCCCGTTTCACCCCCTTGGTCCAGGGGGCGCCCGTGATGCCGAAGTCGTTGGCGACCGGCAGGTGGAGGAGTGCCGAGAGGGTGTTGATGGCGAGCGCGTAGCCGGCCGACGGGCCGCCCACGGTGTAGGAGGCGGAGAGGAGCTGGTGGTGGATGGTGTAGCGGTCCAGGAACTCTCCCAGGACCCGGGGGACGTTGATCCGGGGGGCGAGGCTCTGGAGGTAGTTCTCCACCAGGGTGAAGGCCTCCTTGGCCGACTGCTGGGTCATCTGCACCGCCATGTCGAGCTCCGCGGCGTTGGGGGCCGAACTCGAAACGGCGCCGGTCACGAGCACCTTCTCCGGGGAGAAGTTGTACATGAGGCTCGTGGCGATGGGCAGGAGCATGCCGGTCACGTCGTTGGCGCCCACGCCGATGATGAACCCCACCTGGGGCTCCTGGCTGAGCTCGGCCCCCAGGAACTCGTCGAGCTGGACCTTGCCCTTTTTCGTGGGGCTCTGGCCAAGCTCCTGGCGGGCGGCCGCCAGGTGGGCCCGGGTGAGGGGGTAGTCCTCGGGCCGCTCGATGCCGTCCAGGAGCCCCAGCAGGTCGTAGTAGTGTTTCAGGAATTCCAGGGGCCGGGCCTTGAGGTCGGACCGGATCGTGTGGGGGGCGTCCACCGCCTCGAGGATCCCGGCCAGGGTCTTCAGGTTGAACTTGACGAAGTTCTCCTTGGCCTCGTTGGGGGCCTCCACCAGGGCCCGGAGCCGGAGGATCACCTCGAACTCGGTGCGCCGGAGCCCCACGGCCTTTTCCACGAACGCCGCGAAGTCCGCCGGCGTCTGGGACACCGGGGCGGCCGCCTCGTAGAGGGCCGCCAGGTCGAGCCCCGGCCCCAGGGGCACGCCCTCGAGCCGTTTCTCGAGGATGCCCAGGATGTCGGCCTTTCGCAGGTGGCCCGTGACCTCCAGGGCCTTCAGCCGCTTCGAGCGCACCAGGGCCGGGTCGAGGATGTCGAGCCGGTTCGTGGTGAGCACGGTGAACACGCGGTTCAGGGGCACCTCGCCGTCGATGATGTTCAGGAATTTGTTCGTGATCTTGTCCTGGGGGCTTCCGCCCGAGGCGCTCCGGCGGGGGGCGATGGCGTCGGCCTCGTCGAAGAACACCACGGCCGGGGCGATCATCTTGGCGATGTCGTACACCCGCTCCAGGTTCTGGACCGTGCCGTCGATGGGGTTCGCCGGGTCCATGAGATCGGTGGGCCGCACCGAGATGTCGTGCACGTCGCGGTTCTCGCTGAGCCAGGCCCGCACGAGGAAGGTCTTGCCGCTCCCGGGCGGCCCGCTCAGCACCACCCCCTTCTCCTCGGCGGCCCCGTAGTAGAGGCAGTTGTTGGCCATCTCGGAGAAGAGGTTCTTGATCTCGCCCACGTATTCGTCCCACCCCACCCGGCGGTCCATGCGGTCCACCACCCGCTTGTAGAGGTCGCCGTAGGCGTTACGGGCCACCTGCTCGAACGCGGTGCGCATGAGCATGGGGTCGTCGAGGTACCCGGGCCGGAAGTCCCCCTTGATCTCGATGACCGAGTGGACGAGTTTTCGCACGTAGGCCGGGGTGAGCTTGAGGGCCCGCTCGGTAAAGAGCGGCGCCATACGCTCCACGGCCGCCGCGAGGTCCTCGGGGGTCACCCGGCCGGGCGCCGGCCCGGGCCCCACGGCGATGTCGTTTCGCCTCAGTTCGATCCGGATCACCTCCCGGAGGTTCTCGGGCTCCTGCCAGAACTCCGAGACCTCGATGATCCGGCCCTTCTCCACGAACCGCCGGTAGATCGCCGCGTCGATCCGCTCGGGCTGGTCCGTGGTGGCCACCAGGAGGCAGTCGCGCCGGCCCTGGATGATCTCGTCCAGGATGATGTTCGCGGTGTCCACCAGGGTCTGCTGCTGGCTCGCCACGGCCGCCCCCCGGTCGTCGGCCCGGCCGAAGGCGGCGTGGGCCTCCTCCACGTGGCGGATGGAGGTGCGCCGGGGGTCGCCCATGGCCTTGCGGAAGAAGTTCCCCGGTTCGCCCGCCAGGGCCGTCTGGTAGTCGTTGGGGGTGACCACGCTGTAGTCCACCCAGATGCCCTGTTCCTCGAGTTCCGCCAGGTGCCGCCCGATGCGCTTCTGGAACACCCGGCGCACCACCGGCGTGCGGGCGAGCGCCCGGTAGAACCGGAGCTTCCGGCGGCGGTGGATCTCCTCGGCAAGCGTCGGATCCACGGCTTCCAAGGTGCGCCAGAACGGCTCGTCGCGGAGCCGCTCCTCCTTCTTGAGCTTGAGGTCCACCTCGGGCCGTACCTCGTCGCGGAAGATCACCTCCTCGATCGCCTGGGTCACGGTGGCCGACTTGCCGCTGCCGCTCGGGCCGATCACCAGCACCAGCGGGGCCTTGGGGACCTCTGGGTCCTTGAGGTACTCCTTCCGGAGGAACGCCCGGTAGAGCTTCTCGAACAGCCGGCGCATCGGCTCGGGCACGAACACGTCCGAGAGTTCCCGGTCCAGGAGCCACAGGAGGTAGTGGTAGTCGCTGGCGCTCACCTCCTTTTCCAGGATCCGGTTCCAGGCCTGCCGGGGATTCGTCTCGCCCGAGAGCTCGAACCGCCGCTGCCAGTCCGTGAGGATGGCCGGGTCCTTGAGGGTCCGGAAGGCCCGGGGAGGCTGCGGCACGAAAAGGGACACCAGGCCGTCCAGGGCGGCGTTCACGAGGCCGGTGGGGGGCTTGTACTGGTGGAGGCGTGCCCGCATGAACGCCTTGGTCTCCTGGGGCCAGGAGGCCACCAGGTCCTCTATCTCCCGGATGCGCGCCTCGGGGAGGCGCACCGTGCGCACCTGGCGGGTGAGGCGCTTGGCCATCTCAGGGCTCCTGGGCCGGGGGCAGGGTGAGGGCCGGCGGAACCTGGGTGTTCTGGATCACCACGGTGTTTCGGCCCCCGGGGTTTTTCTCGTAGGCCGTGGCCCATTTCTGCTGGGCGAGGAAGTGCAGGAGCGCCACGTCCGTGGACCCGTCGGGCCGGCCCACCGTGCGCTGGAGCTCCCGGATGCTCTCGGTGTAGGCCCGGTAGAGCTTGCGGATCCGGCTCGCCTCCTGGTCGGCCGCGTAGTTCTCGGCCTCGGCGATGAGTTCCCGGCGCTTCTTTTCCTCGGTGGCCTCCACCAGCTTGTCGCCGAACCGGGTCTCCTTGAGCACGAAGCTCACCACCTCGATCCCGTACTTCTCCTCCAGGGTGGGCCCGCCCTCGTTCACGGGCCGGCTCTTGAGCGCCCGGTAGATCTCCTCCTTGATCCGCTCCCGGTCGCTCACCAGCCGGTCCACCTCCTGGGCCTGGAGAATGTCCTTCACGATCCCGTCGTAGTCGGCCTGGAGGAGCCGGTGGGCCTCCAGGTTCTCGATGGCCCACTGGTGGAGATCCCGGATCCGGTACGTCATGACCCCGGAGGCCCAGATGGCCACGTTCTCCTTGGAGATGATCCGCATCGGCTCCGCCTGGCCGCCGAGGTGCATCTGCTGGTTCATGAGCGGCACCTCCTGCTCGATGCGGGTGAAGTAGGGGAGCCGCACGTGCCAGCCCACCTCGGTCACGGCCCGGCGCTCCCCGCCGAGCTTTTCCAGGACCACGGCGTAGTTGAGCTTGACCTTGTAAAGGGTCTTGCTCGCGTACACGAGGGCCACGGTCCCGTACACGAGCCCCACCAGGAGGCCGATACCGAGGGTGCGGCGGATGGCGGTGCGCACGAACGCGCGGCGGACGAACTTGGCGCTCGGTTCGTTGGACATCTGCGAGACCTTTCCGAAAGCTGTTTGGGCCGGAAATGGCGCGATGGGAAGTGAGGCTAGGACAAGGATAGAAGATTTTCTCGTGAAGGCAAAACGCGGTTAGCGAAAAAAGCGGTTCGTCCCTGACATCCGGGGCAGGAACGGGGTGGGCACGGGATGGGAAAAGGATTGGCCTCGGCGTACCCAGAATGGGAAATGGATTTCCACTTCAGGGCTCCGAACGGCCGGAAATCGAGGGCACGGGTCCTGCGTGAGGTGGGAATGGGAAGCGGCTTTCCCATGCGACCGCCGCGGGGTGGAACGGCCCCCGCCGCAGACCGGGAGGATGCACGGTGACACGGATGCTCTTGGGGAGCGCCCTCGCCGGAGGGGCGCTCGGGACCCTCTGGACCCGGGGAGTCCATCTGTCCGAGACCCAGATGCTCCTGCTCCTCGGGGCCGTCCTCGTGATCGGGGCGGCCCGCGTGAAGCGCCGACTGGGGGTCGAGGAGGCGTAGAGACCGTGGCCCGGATTCTCCTTTGTTCCCGTTGCTACGCGATCCGGGGCTGCGAGAACGGCCGAACCCGCCACTGCGAGCGCTGCACGGCCCACGACTGTCCGCTCCTGCCGGCCCCCACCGTGGCCGCCGGCGAATGCCCCGCCTGCCGTGGGGCGGACTCCATTCCCCCCGACCCGGCCTCCCCCGAAACCTACCCCTCGCCCCGGGCGGGGAGAGCGTAAAGGGCGCCCACCTCACTGCCCCCCGCGGAGGATGATCGTGCCCGGGGGTTCCCCGGAACCGGGCCCTTCGCCCGGGAATTCCCCGCCGCCTGAAGATCCCGTGCCCGTGATCGGGACGGTGACCGTGGGTTCGTCCGGGTCGGAACTTTCGATCGTAAGCGTGGTCGTCTGTTCCCCCGCCTGGGTCGGGTCGAACCCCACCGTGACCGAACAGCGGTGGGTCGGCGGCAGGGTCGCCGGGCAGTCCTCCACGACGCCGAAATCCGGAAGGTCGGGATCCAGGTAGATGTTCAGGACTTCAAGGTCTGTGTACCCTGTGTTTCGGACGGTGAACGTTTCATGGGCCTGGAGGACTCCGATCAGCACGGACCCGGCATCCCAGGACGGCGGGGTGACCTCGATGTACGGGTCGGTGTGGGCCTGGGCCTCGGTCTCGGTTTCCGAGCAGCCCGTCTCCGCCGTGACCGCGGCCGCAAGTCCGGTGGCGTCTGACGCCGCTGGCGCCACCTCGACGGGGCGGGCGGTCAGTTCGCCTGCCACCCCCTGGGCCGCCGTGTCCTCCACCTGGACGTCAGCGTACCCCGCCAAGGAGCACGACGCGCCGACGTTTCCGATTTCGTCCACCTTCAACACCCAGCCGTCCCAGTACCCCGCCCCAAACGACCCCGTGAAGCCCGAGGCGAAGGCGGCCCCGTCGGTGAAGAGGTCCACGGACTCCGCCCTTTCAGAATCGCCCCCGCCGTAGATCCGGGACCACACGATTGCACCATCCGCATCGAGCCGCAGGAGCCAAAGATCCCCCGGGTCGGAGGCGTCTTGTGCGAACCATCCCCCGACGAGGAACCCGCCATCGTCCGTCGGTTCCACGGCGTTGGCCTCCCCGAACGCGCCGGGCAGGCCGTAGGCCTTCTGCCACAGAACGTTCCCGTCGCCATCGAGCCACAGGACCCAGAGGTTCTCGGTGCCCGGGCCGAAGGAGTAGGTGAGGCCCGCCACGACATAGCCACCGGCAGGTACCGCCCGAACCGCCCAGGCGTGGTCGTAGTCCGACCCTCCGTAGCGTTTCTGCCACTCGATCCCACCCGATGAGTCCAGCTTCACGACGAGAGCGTCACAACCCGCTTCGCTCGGGGCGCAGGTGAGCCCGGCCGCCACGGCGCCCAGGTCCGGCGTCGGGTCCACGGAATAGAGTTCATCCACCTCGTCGGTTCCGTACGCCTTCTGCCAGACGAGGGTCCCCTCGGCATCGAGCTTTAGGACCCAGACGTCGTCTCGTACCACGCTGTTCATGCCGGCGAGGAGGAGCCCCCCAACTGGGGTTTCCGCGATCTCCCATTTGTCATCGTAGTCGTCCGGGTGACCGCCCAGAACCGTTTGCCAGAGGGGGTTCCCGAATCGGTCCACTTTCCACACCCAAAGGCCGTACCCATCGTCCCCCTGGGCGAACCAGGACCAGGTCCCGCCGACCACGGCGTATCCGCCGTTCGATGTGGGGATGGCCGCATAGGCCCTGTCGTAGTTCGCGCCTCCGTAGGTCTTGCTCCAGATCACGTTCCCCGAAGCGTCGAACCGCACGAGCCACGCGTCGGTGTCGCCCGCCCCGAAGGATTTCGTCCGGCCGGCGGCGATCAGGCCGCCGTCGGGCGTGCCCCGGATGGAACTGAGTTCGTCGTCGGAGGCCCCGCCGTAGGTCCTGGCGAAGGAGGCCAGCGGCTCGGCCGGCGCCGGAACGGCCACCTGAACCTGCACGGTTTCGTCACCGCCGTTGGAGGTGATCGTCAGGTCGTGGGAGTAGGTCCCCTCGGCGAGGCCGGTGCGGTCGGCGGTCAAGACCACATCTACCCGGCCCTCCGGCGCGAGTTGGCCCGAGGCCGGCGATACGCCGAGCCAGCCTGGAAGTTCGCCGCTCACCGACCAATCCACGGTTTGGGTTTGGCTCAGGTTTTCCATCGCGAAGCCGGTCGTGAACGAGGTCGTCCCGAAGTCCACCACCGTTGGGCTCACGTACAGGAAGGGGGTGATGCCCGCGCCGGAAAGGGTTCCCGTGACCACCGGTTCGTCCGGGTCGTCGGAGGAGATCCGGACCTCCCCGGTCACCACATCGGTTCCGGTGGGGGTAAAGGAGACCGTGATCGTGCACATCTGGGAGAACCCGCCCGTGAACGGCGGGACCGGGTCGGTGCACCCGTTGGACACGAGGGCGAACGCGGGCGCGCCCGTCACGCTCACGTCCCCCACGTGGAGGTCCACGACGCCTTCGTTCTTCACGGTGATGTCCCACGTACGCGTACTCCCGATGGGCACCCCGCCGAACACGGCGTTCGCGCCGATCACCGAGATGTCGGGTTCTTGGGGAACGCTCGCCGTTCCCGTGATGGGGATCTCCACCACGGGTTCGTCGGGGTCGTCGGTGGTGAGGGTCAGGGTGGCGGTGGAGGTGCCCTCGCTGGTTCGCGCGAACCCGATCCCCACCGAGCACGTCTCCCCCGGCCCCAGAGTCAGGGGCGGGCTGCAGGCGTCGTCCGGGTCCCACCGGTAGAAATCGCCGGATTCCGGCGAGAGGGTGATGTCCGAAATCGTGAGGTCCGCATCACCTTCGTTGCACACCTGGACCCGGTTTGTCACGTTCCACCCGGGACGGATCTCAAACTCGAGGGCCGAAGGATCCACCGCGATGTCGGGCAGGGGTTCCACGGACACCACCACCATCACCGGCATGCTGGGATGGTTGGGGTCGTTGGACGTGACGTACAGGGTGTACACGTGGTGCCCCCGTTCGAGGCCGGACCGGTCCACCGAGAGCGTCACCTCCGCCGCCTCCCCCGGGGGCGTGGTGCCCTCGGTCGCGGATGCGGTGAGCCACTCGGGCCAGGGTTCCCCCTGGTACCAATCCTCGCCCAGGGTCCACGTGAGGTCCGCCGTCCCCTGGTTTTCGATCCGCAGGATCTTCGTGAACTCCCGGGCCGAGAAGGACACGTCGCTCACGGAAACGGCCGGAAACGCCTCGCTGACATGGACCATGAGGGGGACCGCCAAGCGAGGGGTGTACGGATCGTCGCTCTCGACAACCAGGGTGGCCCGGTACTCGCCGGGTTCCGCGGCCCCGGCAAAGAGGACGTCGAGCCGGATTTCTTCGTCCCCCCCGGGGGCCAGCGTCAGGGGGAGGGAAGGGGCAAGGTCGAGCGAAAAGCCCGTATCACCGGTGAGTTCTATCGCCTGGATCTCCAGATCGCGAGCCGGCGGAACGGCCTCGTTTCGCAGCCGGACCGAAACGCTGGCCCCTTGGTCCGGAAGCAAGGTCCCCAGGTCCACGGCGGAAGGCTTCACACCGATCACCGGGCGGGCGAGAAACGCTTCGGCTCCCGCGCCGAAGAACCCAAACACCTCGCCCGCCCCCCGACGCACGTCGTCCGCCTCCGCGGCGTCCGGCACGTCGGCGCCCGCATCGACCACGACGAGATCGGCGCCCACATTGGGCGGAAGATCCACGACGGCCACGGCGGCCCCGAACCGGGGGGCCAACGCCGAGCTGTCTCCCGAGCCCAGGTACGCGTAGTCGTCCCCGTTCGCCAGGTGGGGCGCAGCCGAAGAAGCCGTCTGCCACGAGCGCGTCTCGAGGTACAGCAGGTTATGCCCTGGGGCTCGCCACGGGGGTGAGTCGCTCCCCCACAGGATCCAGACCCGCCCCGGGTTCTCGTCAGCCCGGTCCCCCGGGGCGCCCACGACCAGATCCGAGAACCCGTCCCGGTTGAGGTCGCCGGAACCGAAGGCGTAGCCGAGTCGTACGAATCCGTTCGAGCCGTGCGCCGTGAGGTCGGCCGCCTGCTCCACGTTGGCTACCGCCCCGGACGACAGCGCGTCGTTGGTGGCCTCCAGCAGATACACCCGGCCGGCGTGCTCGCGTTCCAGGTCGAGAGGACCGAGGGCCATCCGCAACGGCGCTTCGGGGGCGCCCACGATCACCTCAGCCCGGCCGTCCCCCGTGAGATCGCCGGCGTGGACCACGCTACCGAACCCGGTATGCCCGGTGTCGGACGCGACGGCCGGGCCGAGCAACGCGGCGTCCTGGTCCCCCCCGGCCTGGGCGTCCGCGTACAGGGTGCCGCGGAGCGCGGAGCCGGGAGGGGCGAACCAGGACCGGCCCCGAAACAGGTAAACCGCTCCCTCCCGCGCCTCGGGGGAATCGGAGGACGTGAGCGCGGCGTATCCCGGCGCCCCGACCGCGAGGTCACCCAGGCCGTCCCCGTCCACGTCGGCCACCGCCACCGCGGCGCCGAACCCGTCCGCCCGGCGTTCGGCCACCTCTCCGCCGACATAGGAAACCACGGCAGAGAAGGGCTCGATCGCGCCCTCGATGGTCGCCACGTACGGGAACATCGCGAGTTCATCCGGGAGGTTCACGGTCTTGTCTGGCAGGGTGAACCCCCACCCGCGGATCACGTACACCCGTCCGGGGCCGGGGTCGGGCTCGACCTCGGTTCCCGGAACCGATGGCGCCCCGAGCACCAGGTCCCCCCGCGCGTCCGAGGACCCGACCCGGCCCACCGCCACGGCCTCGCCCAGCTCCCGTCCGGCCGCCCCCACGAAGCGCACGTCGTACTGGTCCAAAGCGAACTCGTACCTGCGCTCCCAGGAAGGGCGACCGAACATCACGTAGGCCTTCCCCGGGAGGTGTCTTCCCTCGGGATCGAGCAGGGTGCCGTGGGTGCCCGTGTCCGGGTTCCGATCGGTGGACCCGATGACCAGGTCGTCGATGCCGTCCCCGTCCAGGTCCCCTGCGGCCAGCGCGTTGCCGATCCGTCTCGTGTTGCGGGTTTCGGGGTCCAGGTCCCGGGAGTCCCCCAGGATCATCACGTCCCAGGAGTTCTCGTCGCCGAGATCCAGACCGCCCCAGCCCTCGGTTTTCCCGAACAGGACGAACACCGCTCCGAACTCGTAAACGTTGGTGTACGTCGGCACGCCCACGGCCAGGTCCGGGAGTCCGTCGCCGTTGAAGTCTCCCACGGACACCGCCCTGGGGCTCATGAAGGCCCGGGGACCCGTGAGGCTTACGTTGGCGTCGTCCGTACAGCGGTGGGGAAGCACGGTGAAGACACCGGTGGTGCAGCGCGACCCCGGGCAACTCGGGTCGGGGCCCACCCCGAGCGTGAAGGGATGGTCCCCCTCCGGCAGCGACTCCCCAGGCTCGGTGAACCAGGCAAGCCCCCACCTTTCGTCGAAATCTCCCGCGAACGGCACAGGATCCGCCTGCCAGACCTGTGCGGTGTTCAGATCCGTCAGGACCACATCTTCCGGATAGGGGGTGAAGTAGTTCCCCTCGACGTAAAGGCGGTCGCCTGGGAACAGCCCCGGGTTCAGGACGTTCGCTTCCGGACTCATGTTGGGGCTGGGTTCGAGAAAGATCGGGTCGCTCAGCCGCCATCCGGCACTGGTGGTGCCGATCTTCACTTGCACCCATCCGGGCTTGATGTAACCCAGGTACGGATTGGCGTAGAGGCGGAACTGGTCGTACCCCGCAGCGCCCGGGTACTTGGTGGTGTCCGATCCCGATCCGGGGTTCCAGCGCACCGTGAGGGCCCGCGTGCTAAAGCCCTTTCCGGTGATCGTCCAATATCCGTAGTCGTACGAAACCCCGAAGGTGGTGTGGATGAGGTTGTCGCAGGCGGCTACGTGGTCGGCGCACAGGCCGTCGAGCATCGACGCGTAGTCGTCGAGTTCGCAGCGATTGATGTCGAACTCGGGGTCGTAGCAGGTATCGAACAGCCGGCACGAGGGGTGCGTGGGATCATCGGCGCACAGGGTTTCGATATAGCTTGTGTATTCTGCCATGGAGCAGAGGTGGACACCGTCTTTCGTGCACCGGTTGTACGGCACGGTGTCCACGTACACGTCCGGGGTCCACTCGCCGATCGACTCGATCCGGGGCTTGTCGAGCACCTCCGCCGTGTGGACCGGGGGATAGTCGGTGCCCCATTCCTCGCACGTGTCGTCGACTAGGTTGAGGCACTTCGTACGGTCCGGGTAACTGAAGGGACCGCAGGATGCCCTGATGTCGAGTTCGACGATGCCCGGCTGAGAACTCGCGGTCAGGGTGTGACGCTCCGCCGCGGTGGGGGTGTCGACCGTGACCAACCCGTGTCCGGCCGCCACGTCTACCGTGAACGGCAGGAGGATATCGACGTCCGTGGGGCCGGCGCCGCTGGGCCAGAGGATTTCGGCGACGATGCGTAGCGTGAGATCCCGAAGCAGGTCCTCCAACTCGTCTTCCAGGTCCACTCCCGCGAACGTCTTGACGAGCCAAAGCACACCGAATGGGTCCGGGATGTCTACGTGGAACGTGTCTCGTTCGTCGAGTAAGGCACGGAACGGTCCGCTGGTCAGGTTTACGTACACCTCCATCTCGTGGGCCCATTCGGTATAGAACACGTCGTTCGCGAGGCCGGGGACCGGATGGTTCACCACGACCTTCCATTCGCTTGGGTACTGCGGGACCGCGGCCTGGACGATCGCGATTGCGGTGTCCAGGACCGAGAGGAACGCATCCACGATCCCGTCGACAGCCGCGACCACCGCGTGGGCTTCCACGAGAAAGGGGATGGCGCTGCAGGCCGGAACGATGCCGATCGCACAGGAGACGGCACTGAGCGTCAATAGCCCGTCGATGGCACCCTTGGTGGCGTCGAGAACCCCGTTCAGGACTCGAATCGGCTCTCGGATGTCCCGCAGCGTCTCTACGACCTCCGCCACGACGCACGGGGTCGGTGGTTCGGCCCCACCGTCCGGAGCCGACCGGGCGGCCCGGCTGACCGCCTCGGCAAGGCGCGCCAGGCGTCTATTGGCGTCCCGAACCTCTTGAAGCGCCTCCTGAAATGCCTCGCTTGCGAAAATGGCCTCGATGTACCCCCGCACGCGGGGGTCGGCGACCGTTCCAAGGCGTTCCTCCAGCGTTCGGAGCCCCTCGCCGAGAGTGGCGAGCCCCTGTTGGAACCCTTGGAGATCCTCCTGGGACAACCACGGGCCCCCGACCTCTCCCAGAAGAGCGCTCAACTCGGAGATTTGCTCTATGCCGAGGTCCAGGAACTCATCGGCTTCCGATACGTCCGGGGTTGGATCGGATAAGGGATCGATGGAAAAGGCTAGGCTCGGGGAGGCTTCGTCCCCTCGGATCACTAAAACCTCAGCGTCTCCGGCGTTCAGAAACGCGAACGGGACGGCGGTCCGGATCTCGGTGTCGGTGACGTTCAGGACGGGAGCCCTGACCACCAGTGGTTCGGCGTCCTCCTGTTCGGGAGTCCAGGCCTTGGATCGGAAATAGACCTGGAGCGTTTCGGCATGCGTCCCGAAACTGCTTCCTCTGAGCACTACGATCGCGCCCGCTGGACCGTGTCCGGGTTCCGCTGCATCGAGCGCAAGGGTACGGGTGGAGACCCTGGTGACGGTTACGGCAGTCGGGGGGCTCGTGACTCCGCGGAGGGTCGCTGTGACCCGGATCTCGTTTCGTCCCTCTGCGAGAGCGACGGGGACCTCGGCCCATCCCACTGCGGCGGTCGAGGACACGCGGCGGGCCAGTCGGACGTTCTCCACCTCCAACTGCGCTCCGGGGAGGGTGACGACCCGCAGCGAAATCTGATCCGTTGACGCAACGGGGTCGGGCGGAGCGATGACCGGGGGCCCGACCGCGGTGATGGTCGTGGTCTTTTCAGCCGTCGCGCCGTGCTCGTCCGCCACACGAAGGGTCACGGTGTAAATGCCTTGCGCCCTGTACTCGTGGGATACCTGAGTTCCGGTGGCGGTTTCGCCGTCACCGAAGTCCCACGAGCAGTTGACGGTGCCCCCGTCGGGGTCCGAAGAAGCGGAACCGTCGAACGCAACCGTGAGCGGCGCTAGCCCTGCCGTGGGGCGAGCCGAAAACTCCGCTATTGGCGGCCGATTCTTCACCCGGTCTCCTCCGCCTCCACCTCGCCCGCCGCAGGCGGAAAGGAGGAGCGAAAGACCCACTGAAAGGACGAGAGCGAAGGAGAAGAGAGGGGAGGACCAAGGGCGGCGCATGACCGAACCTCGCCGAGTTGGGGACGCGTTTTCCCCACCCGAGGCGCATGGCCCGCGCCCTCCTTGGGGACGGGTGCGAAGGCGGCGTCCAGGCGACACGCGCTTTGACCGAGGGCTTCCCTGCCGGCCCGGGAAAGCCGCAAAATGGCGAGACAAAGCGTACCGGGCGGGTCTAAAAAGTCAATGGTTTTAATAAAATAGAGAGCGTTGCAGTTCGAATTTGGACTCCGGAGCACGCCATCCCCCATCTTCGGCCCGATGTCGTCCTTTTGCGCCGGAAGCCGGTGTGGTAGCCTCCCCGGTCCCGTTTCGGACGAACATGTTGGCCTCCGCGGTGGGGTGGGTAGCCAATCTGCCTGGCCGCCCCGCCCCCTAGCTAAAGAGGCACATCGAGAAGGCCCGCGTCAGCGGACCGAGAGAGGGAAACCGATGGGATTTCGCTGTGGGATCGTGGGGCTTCCCAACGTGGGGAAGTCCACCCTGTTCAATGCGCTCACCAAGGCCGGGATCGCGGCCGAGAACTACCCCTTTTGCACCATCGACCCCAACGTGGGGGTGGTGCCCGTGCCCGACCCGCGGCTCGACCGGATCGCGGAGATCGTGAAGCCCAAGCAGGTCACGCCCACCACGATGCAGTTCGTGGACATCGCCGGGCTTGTGGCCGGGGCGAGCAAAGGCGAGGGGCTGGGAAACCAGTTCCTCGGGCACATCCGGGAGACCGACGCCGTGGCCCACGTGGTGCGGTGCTTCGAGGACCCCGACGTGGTGCACGTGGCCGGGTCGGTGGACCCCCTGCGCGACATCGACGTGATCGAGACCGAACTGGCGCTGGCCGATCTCGAAACCGTGGAGCGGGCCATCACCCGGGTGGAGCGCCGCGCCAAGTCCGGGGACAAGGAGGCCCAGGCACGGCTGGCGGTCTACGAGCGGCTCCGGCAGACCCTGGGGGAGGGGCGGCCGGTGCGGGCGCTCTCGTTTGGGGGCGAGGAACTCCGGTTCGTACGGGAGCTTCACCTCATCACCCGTAAGCCCGTGCTCTACGTGGCCAACGTGGACGAGGAGGGGCTCCGGGGCAACGCCCAGGTGGAGGCGGTCCGCCAACGGGCCGCGGAGCAGGGGGCCGAGGTGGTGGTGGTGTGCGCCGCGATCGAGGCCGAGATCCTGGAACTCGACCCGGCCGAGCGAGACGAGTTCCTGGCCGATCTGGGGCTCGAGGAGCCGGGTCTGAACCGCGTGATCCGGGCCGGGTACCGGCTTTTGGGTCTTCACACGTTCTTTACGGCCGGCCCGAAGGAGGCCCGGGCCTGGACCGTGCGAATCGGGGCCACGGCGCCCGAGGCGGCCGGCGTGATCCACACGGATTTCGAAAAGGGGTTCATCCGGGCCGAGGTGATCGCGTACGAGGACTTCGTGGCCCACGGGGGAGAGCAGGGGGCCAAGGAGGCCGGCAAGTGGCGCCTGGAGGGCCGGGACTACGTGGTTCAGGACGGCGATGTGATCCACTTCCGGTTCAACGTGTGAGGCGGTTCGCCAACTTGACGCCGGCGCGGGGCGATCTTACCAACAGTTTCCAGGTAACTTCGGCTGGGACGCTGGGAAGCTAGGACGCTAGGACGCCAAAATCCTTTGGGATTCCAGCGTCAGCGGCTGTCCCAACCTGTGGGAGCGGTTGCCGTATCAGGGGCCAGAATTCAGAAGTCAGAGGTCAGAGCCCCTCCTGTCCTCTGTCGTCTGTCCACTGACTCCTGACACGGTCGCCGCGCGGCCGTGAGCGCGAAGTTATTGCTCCTGAGAACAGACCGCGCCTCGCGGCCTACGGAGCTTCCATGGTACTGCCGGCGGCGGGTGGGCACTGGTTCCGGCCGCGCCCGGCTCTCCACCAGCCCCCCACCCGCTGGTTTCCGTAACAAGACGGGGAGTTGACAACACTTCCGTTGGTGTAAGTACTGAAGCGTCCGCACGTCCCAACGTCCGAACGTCCGCAGGGGAACCGAAATGGACGTCACGCGCGATATTCTCTATTACTCCGCGGAGATGGCCCGGAAAATCGGGGCCCGGGCCGTGGTGGTATACGCCGACGTGTTCCCCGGCCTCGGGGCCCTCCGGGAGTTCGTGGAGGGGGAGCCGGACGTCTCGTTCGTGCTCGTGAGCCGGGGGGCGAGCTCCGGCGCCGTGGAACGGGACAACGTGGAGTGGGTGCGGGTGCCCGGGATCCGGCTCACCCGGCTCGGCCAGGTGAAGATCGCCGTGCTCCTCGGGTTCTCCCGGGGGCTGTTCCAGCGGGGCGATCGGCTCATCTGCCTGACCGGAATAGCCGGGAGCGGCGCGCTGGACACCATCGTGTTCATGGAGGTGGGGGAGGAGTTCGAGATGTTCGCGGCCACGGGGGCCGAGGAGATCTCGAGCCACGTGAACCCCGAGGTGTTCGAGCGGGTGTTGGACATCGCGGTGGCGCTGGGCTACGAAGGCCGGGAGGGGAAGCCCGTGGGCACCACCTTCGTGATCGGCGACACGGACAACGTGCTCGCCCGGTCGACCCAGATGGTGCTGAACCCGTTCCGGGGCTACCCGGAGGAGGAGCGAAACATCCTCGACCCGGCCCTGGAGCCCACGATCAAGGAGTTCGCAGCCATCGACGGCGCCTTCGTGATCCGGGGCGACGGGCTCGTGGAGGCGGCCGGGGTGTACCTGCGGCCGGAACAGGCCGGGGAACCCCTGCCGCGGGGGCTGGGCACCCGGCACAACGCGGCGGCCGGCATCACGGCCGTGACCAAGGCGGTGGCGGTCACGGTGAGCGAGTCCACCGGCACGGTCACGGTGTTCCGGGACGGAAAGATCCTGATGGAGGTGGAGCGACCCCGACCCATCGGGGAGTGGGGGCCCCGGGAGGACCGGCTGTTCCCCGGGTTGCGAACCCAGAAGGAGGGGTAGGCCCGGTTCGGACCGAAGGCCGCGGGCGGGCGCCACCTGACCGTTGACCGAGGGGGAGCAGGAAAAGAAAAAGGGCCCCGAAGGGCCCTTTTGTACGATCTGGCGTTCGGTGCCTGGCTAGGCGCAGCCGCCCGAGCAGCCCCCGCAGTCGGGGGTGTCGCAGTCGCTGGCCTGGAACATCGCGGCCATCTCCTCGGGCCGGGGCTTACGGACCTCGGCCACGGTGACCTCGAAGTGGAGCCGTTCCCCGGCCAGCGGGTGGTTGAAGTCGGCCACCACCACGTCGTCCCGGACCTCGTTCACCCGGAACACCACCGGGCCGTGGGGCCCGCGGGCCTCGAAGCCCATGCCGGGTTCGATCTCCATGTCGGCCGGGAAGTTCTCGCGGGGGATCTCCCGGAGGAGGTCCTGGCTCGGGAGGCCGTAGGCATCCTCGGGCTCCACCGTGACCTTCTTCGTCTGGCCTTCCTCCATGCCGCGGAGTTCCCGCTCCAGGCCGGGGATGATCTGGTTCTTGCCAAAGATGAACCCCAGGGGCTCACCCGGTTCCGACTTGTCCACCACCTCACCCGAGTCGAGGGTCAGGGTGTAGTCGATCGCCACGTACAGGTTCTCTTCTGCCTTCATGCTTCTTCTACCTCCAGAAAAAAGTTTTCCCGGCCCCCGAATCTCGGGGAGACCGGGATTGTGTAGGGGGCAGCCTACCCTTCGGCCGGGACCCTGTCAAACCGAATCGGGAAAAAAAGGCGACGCGGGCGAATTTTTTTCGCGCCGCCCCCGGGTTGAGGAGGCCCGGGGGCTTCTGTTACAGTCGCCGCCCTGCCCGAAAGCCCGGCACGAACCCCACACCGCGAGGAGGTAGGCCATGCCCGTTGCCCAGCGCGTGCGAGCGGCCCTGGAGAGGGCCTCCTGGATCCGGAAGATGTTCGAGGAGGGGGCGAGGCTGAAGCAGGAGTTCGGCCCGGAGAACGTGTTCGATTTCAGCCTCGGGAACCCCAACCTGGACCCGCCGGAGAGGTTCCGGGAGGTATTGAAGGAACTGGTGGAGGACGATCCCCCGGGGTGTCACGGGTACATGCCCAACGCAGGGTTCCCCGACGTGCGGGCCGCGGTGGCGGCGTACGTCTCGACGGAGCAGGGGGTGGAGCTCTCTGCCGACCACATCGTCATGACCGTGGGGGCCGGGGGCGCCCTGAACACCGTGTTCCGGGCCATCCTGGATCCCGGCGACGAGGTGGTGGTGCCGCGGCCCTACTTCGTGGAGTACAACTTCTATCTGGAGAACCACGGGTGCACGCTGACCACCGTGCCCACCACTGAGGCCTTCGATCTGCGGCTCGACGCCCTCGACGATGCGATCGGGCCCAAGACCCGGGCGGTTCTCATCAACTCGCCCAACAACCCCACGGGCAAGGTATACGACCGGGCCAGCCTGGAGGCCCTGCGGGACCTCCTGGACCGCAAATCGGCGGAACTGGGCCGCCGGATCTACCTCATCTCGGACGAGCCGTACCGGAAGATCGTGTACGACGGGGTCGAGGTGCCGCCCGTGCTCGAGATCTTCCCCCACGCGTTCGTATGCACCTCGTACTCCAAGGACCTGAGCCTCCCGGGGGAGCGGATCGGGTACGTCGCCGTGAGCCCCCGCATGGACAACGTGGAGCTCGTGGTGGGGGCCCTCACCTTCACGAACCGGGTGCTGGGGTACGTGAACGCGCCGGCCCTGATGCAGCGGGCGGTCGCCCGGCTCCAGGGGGTCACGGTGGACCTGGGGTTCTACCGCCGGAACCGCGATGCGCTCTACCAGGGGCTCGTGGACGCCGGGTACGAGTGCCCCAAGCCCGAGGGCGCGTTCTATCTCTTTCCCAAAAGCCCCATCCCCGACGACGTGGCGTTCGTGAAGGAGCTCCAGAAGGAGAACATCCTGGCCGTTCCGGGAAGCGGGTTCGGCGGCCCCGGCCATTTCCGGCTCGCTTACTGCTGCTCCTACGAGACGGTGGAGCGGAGCCTCCCCGGCTTCCGCCGCGCCCTGGAGAGGGTGAAGGCTTGAGGAGTTTACGCCTCGCCACGAGCTGCGGGCGATGAAGACTGGGGGGGCCTGGCTTCCCAGCCTTCTCGCCTTCCGGCGCATTCACGAAAGGTTTACCCCATGCCTGAGCCGCAACCCCGCGGCCACTTCGGCCCCTTCGGGGGCCAGTACGTGGCTGAAACCCTGATGCCGGCCCTGGAGGAGCTCGAAGCGGCCCTGGAGGCCGTGCGCCGCGATCCGGGGTTCTGGGACGAGTTCCGGGCCCTTCTCCGGACCTATGTGGGCCGGCCGACCCCGCTCACCCCGGCCCACCGCCTCACCGAAGCCTTCGGCGGGGCCCGGGTGGTGTTGAAGCGGGAGGACCTCTGCCACACCGGAGCCCACAAGATCAACAACACCCTGGGCCAGGTGCTCTTGGCCCGGCGGATGGGCAAGCGCCGGATCATCGCCGAGACCGGGGCCGGCCAGCACGGGGTCGCCACGGCCACGGCCGCGGCGCTGTTCGGCCTGGAGTGCGCCGTGTACATGGGTGCCGAGGATGTGCGGCGCCAGGCCCCCAACGTGGAGCGAATGCGGCTCCTGGGGGCCGAGGTGGTGCCGGTGGAAACCGGGAGCCGCACCCTCAAGGACGCCATGAACGAGGCGATCCGGCAGTGGGTCACCCACGTGGAGACCACCTTCTACGTGATCGGATCGGTGGCTGGGCCCCACCCGTACCCGGCCATGGTCCGGGACTTCCAGCGGGTGATCGGCGAGGAGACCCGGGCCCAGTGCCTGGAAAACCACGGGCGGCTCCCCGACGCGGTGATCGCGTGCCTCGGGGGCGGGTCGAACGCCATGGGCATGTTCGCCCCGTTCCTGGACGACCCCGTGGACCTGGTGGCCGTGGAGGCGGCCGGGGAGGGCATGGAGACCGGGCGGCACGCCGCGGCGATCGCGGCGGGCCGGGTGGGGGTGCTCCACGGGATGAAGTCCTACTTCCTCCAGGACGCCGACGGCCAGATCCAGGAGGCCCACTCCATCTCGGCCGGCCTCGACTACCCCGGGGTGGGCCCCGAGGTGGCGGAGCTCGCCCGCTCGGGCCGGATCCGCACGGTCACGGCGACCGACGCCGAGGCCCTGGAGGCGTTCCACCTGCTGGCCCGCACCGAAGGCATCCTGCCGGCCCTCGAAAGCTCCCACGCCCTCGCCCGCACCCGGGACCTGGCCCGGGAGGTGGGGCCGGGAGGGCTCGTGGTGGTGAACCTCTCGGGCCGGGGCGACAAGGATCTCGCGACCGTGCTCGCCCGCGGGAAGGGAGGTGCGGCATGAACCGGCTCGAAAGCCACCTTCGGGACCGCCGGGGGGCCGGCCGGAAGCTCCTCCTTCCGTTTCTCACGGCCGGCTACCCCGACCGGGGCACCTTCGTGGATCTCCTTCTGGCCTGCCAGGCGGCGGGCGCCGACGCGGTGGAGGTGGGGATCCCGTTCTCCGACCCCTCGGCCGACGGGCCGGTGATCCAGGAGGCGAGCGCGCGGGTGCTCGCGGCCGGCCTGCGGCTCGACCACGTGTTCGAGGACGTGGCCGCGGCCCGGTCGCGCGGGCTCACGGTGCCGGTCCTGTTCATGACCTACTACAACCCGGTCCTGGCCCGGGGGCCCGAACGGTTCGCCCGGGAGGCCCGGGCGTGCGGGGCCGACGCCGTGCTCGTGGTGGACCTCCCGTGGGAGGAGAGCGCCGAGTTCCTGCCCCTGGCCCGGCGGGAGGGGCTCGACACGGTCCTCCTGGTGGCCCCCACCACGCCGGAGGAGCGGGTGGCCCGGATCGTGGGGAGCGCGTCGGGGTTCGTGTACTGCGTGAGCGTGACCGGGGTCACCGGGCAGAAGCGGCCCGTGGAGGAGGCGGTGGGGGAACTCGTGGAGCGGGTGCGGCGGCACACCGACCTTCCGGCCCTGGTGGGGTTCGGGGTGTCGGACCCGCCCTCGGCGGCGGCCCTGGCCGCGCGCTCCGACGGGGTCATCGTGGGGAGCGCGCTCCTGCGGGAGCTGGAAGGGCGCTCGGGCGGGCCGGCCGTCGAGGCGGCCGAGGGGTTCCTGAAGGGCCTGCGCGCGGCCCTCGGAGGCTGAACCTCCGGTGCCGCGAACCTTGCAAACCCGCCCCGCGGTGGGCATTCTAAGAAGACCCCGCACCGGGCGGGGAAGGTCACTCCAAAGGAGGGGAGGGCGAACGCCATGAAGATCCGGGACGTCCGAAGAGGCTACGTCACAGGCACCACGGCCACCGGCCGGCCGCGGCGGGAGATCCAGGTGGAGGAGGTCACCGGGATCGGCGGTGCGGTCGACCGGGTGGACGTGTCGAGCCGCGGCCGGGAGGTCCAGAGGGCCCGGTTCCTCGCCCTTTCGGCACCCGAGATCCGGGCGGACCTGGTGGAGGCCATCGAGGCCGAGATCCGGGAGGGCCGCTACCGGGTAACGGGCCGGGAGGTGCTCCCGCGACTGCTGCGGGAGCACGCCTGGGGCATGGAAGAGAGGATCCGCGCCTACGCCGAGTAGGTGGCAAGGCGGGATGCGATGGTCCGTTGACTGCAGACCGTCGACCGCTGACCGTGGACCGTAGACCGATTTTTTCCCGTGTCCCCGCGCCCGCCTCCGTTTCCGCCCCCGGCGGACGGCGCCCCTCGGCGAAGGAGGTGGAGCCATGCCCATGTATCCGTACCACTGCCCCAAGTGCCAGAAGGACTTCGACGTGGAGATGCGGCCCACGGAGGTGGGCAAGCGGCAGGTCGAATGCCCCACCTGCCACGAGAAGAAGGTGACCCGGGTCTACACCGGGTTCTTCGCGAAAACGAGCCGCAAGGCATGAGCCACCGGAGCGGGCGCGGCGGGTTGGACAGGGCGCCCCGCCGGCGGGGATCTCCGAGCTGCCGAGGCAGGCCGCCGTGCCTGCCGTTTTTGTGGGCTCGGTCCGATACCAGGTTGCGTTCAAAGCTACCGTTTCCTGATTCGGCCCGGTAAGGGGCCTGGTGGAGCGCCGGGCGTGGCTCCTACAGTCGCTGCATCCGGCACTCAGCCTAGCCTTCCTCGCCGTGAACCCACCAACGGCTTGGCAACGTTCGCGTTTCCGCCGTACATGAAGCCGCCGGGCTGAGTGCCGGATGCAGCGTAAGCCGGATGCCGCACTCACGCACGGCCGGAACCAGGCCCCTTGCCGGGCCCCCGGGATGGG